>JAYTEU010000058.1:0-3089 GCA_043734985.1 Chthonomonadaceae bacterium | reverse complement strand
CGTCGCCCCGGTAACGATCGCTTCAAATACCTCGCCAATTCGCTCGTGCATCCAGACCGCCGCCACGGCCTTTCTCATGAAGCGTTCGACTTTGCGCGCGGCGTTCTCCCGTTCCGTGCAGCGAACTGCAATCTCCTCCAGCTCCAGTTCCGAATAAGGCGGTGGCGAACCCGCAAGCACGGCTTTCAAAGACCGCTGTACGATCAGATCGGCATAGCGCCGGTTCGGAGCCGTGGAATGGGTATAGCTGTAGGCGGCCAGGCCGAAATGTCCGACATGGTCCACGGCGGATTTGACGACCACATATTCGCCCGGCCCCATAAGCTTTACGATCGAGAGCGAGAGGTCGGGGAAACGTTCCGGGTCCGCGATGCGCCTTGATGCGAGAAATTTCGAAAGCGCCGGAGAGTTGGGTTCAGCGGGCAGCACAACTCCGTATCGCGCCGCTATCTCGACGATACGCGGCCAGCGCTGTGGAGCGCGCACAACGCGCTGAATGGACGGAATACTTCGTTCCTCCAGATAGCGCGCCATCGTGGTATTGGCCGAGATCATGAAATTCTCAATCATCAGCCTAGCGGGATTCTTTTTTAGCACCTTGAGGTCGGTGATCCTGCCATCCTCCATGACAGGACGGGCCTCCACCGTTTCGAACTCAAGCGCGCCATCACGGACTCGCCGACCGAGGAGACGCACCGCCGCCTCGTTTTGCAGATTAATCTGGGCTTCCATGCCCGGAACACGTGAAATGCGGTCCGGCAGGCCGCCCTCTCCGTCCAGCCACTCTCCAGCATCTTCGTAGGCGAGCTGCGCGTAGTTTCGGGTATGCGCACGGTAAATTGCGGGATCTGAGACGTTTCCCTCGGTATCGATCTGCATCTCTATCACGATTGCGTCGCGTTCCTGGTCCTGGAGCAGCGACGTTTTGTCCGTCGAAAGCTCTTCCGGGAGCAGCGGAAAGACTGCCACGCCGGTATAAACCGAACAGCAGTTGTGCGCCGCATGCAGGTCGATCGTCGATCCTTTGGAGACGAAGGCATCCACGTCCGAAATCGCCACCAGTAGGCGAATGGAGCCGTTCGGCAGCTTCTCGGCGACCTCTATTTGGTCGAGATCCCGAGACTCGCGGTTGTCGATAGACGACCAAAGCAGGTCGCGTAGAGCCCGGATGGCTGTAGTATTGCTGACCGACACGGCCGGGACGAGCGCCTGCCGAGCGGCATCCGGCGGGAATTCCGGCTCGAAACCATCGCGGATCATCTCCTGGCGGGCGCGGCCGGCCAGATCGAAGTGACTGTGCTGACGATCGGGCACGCTCATCCGAGGAGCCTTTCTATTTTGGTTACAAATGAATAGTTGCCGCGCATATGCGTTGAGCTGACCATTTGGGGCAGACACGAGATCTGCCCCTGCGCGCGATTCCAGCCTAACGGTTTTGCGCGCAAACAAAAAATTCAGACAGGCAATCGTGCCTGTCTGGGGTGGCGGGTATACAGATCCTATGCGACTCGGTGTCGCTGCCACAATGCGAATACGCAACCGCCGCGTAGTTATGAGGGCGTAACGACGAGCCGTACCCTTTGGCCTGCGGTCAGTTCCAGCGCTTTGTCACGACGGCAACGATTATGGAAATGACGAAGAAAACGATCGCAAGGTTGCGAGTCACCAGCGTCAACTGCTCCTCGCGCCCGGCCTTGCCCTTAAAGGAGGTGGCTGCGGTGGTGCCGATCTGTCCTGTCAGGCCATCCTGCTTGCTGTCCTGCATGGTTACTATTACGATCAAGCCAACAGCGACGAGGAACTGCACCGTGCAGAGCAGGATGTAAATTATGTGAGTGACATTGTGCGACATGGCGAATCAGGAGCGTCCTTTCCGACTGCCCTTGCAGGGCGCATACTTACTATCTACTGTTTGTTCTTGCGCAAATCGTCTTCGCGGCGCATCTCTTCTTCAACGCGAGCCCTGATTTGCTTCTCTTTCTCTTCTTTTTCTCGCGCGTCTCGACTGAGCTCGTCGTCTTCGTTCATGCCCTTCTTGAATTCGCGCATTCCGCTTCCAAGACCGCGCATCATTTCCGGGATTTTGCTGCCGCCGAAAAGCAGCAGCACCAAAACCGCAACAATGATCAGTCCCGTAGGGTTATTAATAAACGCCAATTCCATCACTCATTCTCCTTAGTCCATCGGGTTAACCGCCCGCCAGACTGACTAGCCACTCATCAAGCCCTCAACCCCGCAAACCGTATGGATACCCGCGTCTACCAGATTCTCCTCACGCCCAGGGACACCTCAGCCAAGGGGTACCAGGTACCCGCTTGCGGGTAGGGAGAGGGGGAGACCGAACCCGCCTCAGTCTTTCGAAGCGCCGGATTTTTCGCGCGGCACCGACTGTTCCGGAGCCGCCAGGACGCCATAGACGGGCGCTGCGGGGGCAGGCGACGGGTTCGGGGCAGTAGGCGCTGCCGAATAGTCGATCGGATATTCCGAAGTGTCGCCAAGTGCCGCAGCGGCAAAATCGCCCCGGCGCTCCGGCTCGGAAGCCGAATTTCCAGAGGTTATTGCGGGCTGTGAAGCGTCCTCTTCCTGAGCGGACGGCAGCGTATAGTTCGAGCTATAATCTACGGGCGTATCCGTGTTGTTGTAGTTATCGTAGTGCGGAGGCCGATAGTCAGCGTCATATTTGTTGTCGTCACCTTCAAGCGTATTGCGAAAATCGGAGCCGGCGCGCCTGACCTCGCGAATCGCGCGACCGAGCTGTTTGCCGATATCCTTCATTTTTTCCGGACCGAACACCAGAAGGACGACAATCATAACCACCGCGATTTGTATGGGACTATCTATAAAGGCGAGCATATGCAGATCACCCGATCCTGAAACTCCAAGATGCAAACCAACCGACTTTTATCCTACCACACGCGCGCTTTAGAAGCAAGGCCGATTGCGTTGCGATACGCTTCGTATCTCAGTCACAAACCGAAATCGATACGCAGGCGGCGTAGGCTTGGATCGATTCCAGAGAACAGAAACCGGCTCCAATAACCGCCGCGTTCGCCGCGCCTGCTCCCACAGCAAGTCTTAAGGCGCCCACG
>JAYTEU010000057.1:0-6246 GCA_043734985.1 Chthonomonadaceae bacterium | reverse complement strand
CGGGCCGCGCGCCCTATGGTCTGGATCAGCGATGTCTCCGAGCGGAGGAAGCCCTCCTTGTCGGCGTCGAGGATCGCGACGAGCGATACCTCCGGCAGGTCCAGGCCCTCGCGGAGCAGGTTGATGCCGACGAGCACATCGTGGACGCCGAGGCGAAGGTTGCGCAGGATCTCGGTGCGGGCGAGCGTCTTGATATCGGAGTGGAGGTAGTTGACCTTCATTTTGAGGTCCTCCAGGTACTCCGTCAGATCCTCCGCCATCTTCTTGGTGAGGGTCGTAACGAGTACTCGCTCCTCGCGCTCGACGCGCTTGCGGATCTCTTCGATCAGGTCGTCGATCTGGCCGCGCGTCGGGCGGATCACGATCTCCGGATCGACGAGTCCCGTCGGCCGAATGACCTGCTCCACGATCTGCGCCGAATGCTCGCGCTCGAACACGCTTGGCGTTGCGGAGACGAAGATCGCCTGGCCGATCCGCTCTTCGAATTCGGTCAATCTTAAGGGCCGATTGTCCGCCGCGGAGGGCAGTCGGAAGCCGTACTGGATGAGGGTATCCTTGCGCGCCTTGTCGCCGTTGTACATGCCGCGCACCTGCGGGATGGACTGGTGGCTCTCGTCAATGATCGTCACGAAGTCCTTCGGGAAGTAGTCCAGCAGCGTGTGCGGCGGCGTTCCCGGCGCGCGGCCATCGAGGAACCGCGAATAGTTTTCGATGCCCGAGCAGAACCCTAGCTCCTGCATCATCTCGATATCGAAGCGCGTACGCTGTTCGATGCGCTGGGCCTCGATCAGCTCGTTGCGCGCCTTGAAGTAGGCCACGCGCTCCTGCATTTCCACGTCGATGTCGATTATCGCGCTCTTCAGCCGGTCCTCCGAGGTCACGAAGTGGGAGGCAGGGAAGATCGTGATCGTATCGCGCGCGCCGATTAGCTCGCCCGTCAGGGGGTCGGCGATGGTGATCTTCTCGACCTCGTCGCCGAAGAACTCCACGCGGATGACGATCTCTTCGTCCGCCGGCTGGATTTCCAGGGTATCGCCGCGCACCCGGAACGTTCCGCGCTGAAGCTCCATATTGTTGCGCGTGAACTGCATGTCGATGAGCCGCCGCAGGGCCTCTTCGCGGTCGTAGGGCTCACCGCGCTTGAAGAGCAGTACGATCTTCTTGTACTCGTCCGGCGAGCCGAGGCCATAGATGCAGGACACCGAGGCGACCACGATCACGTCCCGGCGCTCCAGCACCGCCTGCGTGGCGGAGTGGCGGAGGCGGTCGATCTCGTCGTTGATCTGGCTGTCCTTCTCGATATAGGTGTCGGACTGGGGTATGTAGGCTTCCGGCTGGTAGTAGTCGTAGTAGCTGACGAAGAACTCGACGGCGTTCTCGGGGAAGAAGTCTCGGAACTCCGAGCAGAGCTGCGCGGCGAGGGTCTTGTTATGCGCGATGACGAGCGCGGGCCGCTGCACTTTTTGGATCACCTGCGCGATGGTGTAGGTCTTTCCGGTGCCGGTCGCGCCCAGCAGCGTCTGGTACCGATTTTTCGCGTCCAGCCCCGCCGCCAGCTTCTCGATCGCCTGCGGCTGGTCGCCGCCCGGCGTGTAGTTTGAGATTAATTTGAACTCGCCCACTTCCCGGCTCCTTGCTGTTCAAACCCAATTACGTAGACATAATAGTATACCCTAAGGGGAAGGTTACAGCCGGGATTTTCGTCCCGCCACCGCATGCCGACGCGCCCGATATCGCAAACACGTTCGCTTCGACCGTGGTCATGACGATCGCCGCGTCCAATTGGGCTGGGTGTCGCCGCGCTTCGCCTTATGGCATAATGTGAATGGATATTTTCAACTTGAAAATTCAGTAGCATGGGAGGAGTTGCAGCGCTATGCCAGGCCCGTTTCCCGGAATGGATCCGTATCTGGAATCGCCGTTCCTTTGGCACGGCTTCCACGGTCTCTTGATCGACGAAATAACCAGGGACTTAAATGCAGGACTTCCGCCGGGACTCGCTGCCAACCCAGAAGAGCGGGTCTATATCGCTCCCTTCGAGCGATCTATCATCCCCGACATACACGTTGCCACAGTCGATCGAGATGCATTGCAAACACAACAACGCACGGCTGTCATGGAGAGGTCCGCGGATCACGGAATAATTGCAGCCTACCCCGAAGTGGAGCAGGAACGTTTCATTGCCATTCGATCAGTCGAGGATTGGCAAGAAATCGTCACCATCATCGAGATTGTCAGCCCTTCCAATAAGCATGAACGAAGTGTTGGACGGAGTGCTTATCTGGCGAAACAGCGAGACACTCTCTGCAGCGCAACGAACCTGATGGAGATTGACCTCTTACGCGGTGGCGTTCATACCGTTGCCGCACCCAAGGGACTGTTGGAGCGGTATGGCGTCTGGGACGGCCTGGCCGTGGTGCATCGCCCTATTGCAGCGTGGCACTTCGAATATTGGTTCTGCCGCCTGCAAAATCCGCTGCCGACTGTCGATGTGCCCCTAACCGAAGGATTGGACGACTTTGAGCTCGATCTGCAAGCGGCGTTTGACAGAGCCTACGATACCGGCCCCTACAAGCGCCGCATCGATTACCGCCAGAACCCGCCAGGCGAGTTCGATGAGGCCACGCTGCACTGGATCGACCAATGGCTTAAGGAGCGTCACATGCGCCCGGCGCTGTCCGGTGAGGAGGGGGCAGCTGGGCATCGGCCATAAATCGAGGCAATAACGAAGCAATCCGTCGCTTCGGGCACGAAACGCCTCAGGAGATTGCCTCTCTGATTACGGCAGGCCCACGACGTGCATCGACGTTGGATACTCGATTGAGAAGTCGAAGCGGATGAGCGTCTTTTCGTTCGGCGCGAGGGATAATTGCCATTTCAATTCGTGCAATTCGGTCTGCTCGCCCGGCTTCGGATCGGCGGATTCGAGTTTGACTTTGATGCGCTCGTGCCGGCTGACGGGAATCTGGTCGCGTACTTCGAGCGTCGTTCTTACGGCGCGGAGATTGCGGACCTCGATTTCGTAGCCGACGCGCAGCAGTCGGCGGTCACCGATGATGAACTTCTTGTCCACCGCGCGCGCCTTTAGCTCGCGCTTCACGACCACGCGGTCGTCCACGCCCAACATCACCTCGAACTCTTCGTTCGGCGCAATCTGTTCGAGCGGCATGGTTCCTACAAAATCGCCCTCGACGAACAGATTGGCTTGCCCGGGCAGGAGCAGGTAATCGCTGTCATTCGTCACCGTAGCGCGGCGATAGGCGACCTCTGCCTTTTTCGGCACGCTGATGTAGTCGAGACGCGGCTTCCATTCGAGCGTGGCGACGTTGACCTTGTGCGGCGTGCCGTCGCTTGGCACCGAAACTTGCTGCGCCAGCTTGAACGTGACCGATGCGCCGTCGCTGTTCACTTCGGCGGCAGGCTCCTCCATAGGCGTCGAAAAGTCCATAGTTCCCCCGGAGGGGGCTGCCGTGCTCGCCACGGCGTCGTATGGCATCGGCGCGGCGGCCATGGCGCGCATCATCGACTGCGGGGCTATGGGCGGCGCGTACACTTCGAGATACCACGGATCCAGTTCAGGGCGAGTGCCGAGCAGCTCGGGACGCGCGGTCGAAAGCGTCATGCTCACATCGTCCCAGTCTTCACCGGTATTCTGCGTGACTTGCGCGAGATACGTCAACTGCACGCCTGGCGATTCGCTCTCCGTGCCGAGCGCGCGCATATCGTACAATGCCTGCCAGGAGGCGCTGCCCAGCAGGTACGTTAGGTCGAGGGTCAGCTCGCCAGCCTCTTTCACCTCGACCTCGACGATCGCCGCATAGCGCTCCCGTGGGCGCGACGAGCTCAGGCTGTCCATTTCACGGCTGAGTTTTTCCAATTGCCGCTCGAGCGCGCGTCGCTGCTGGGCGATGTCACGCGCGGCAGTCTGGGCGCTAGTCAATTGCTGCTGCACGAACGCGACCAGGTCGCCGCCCTGCGCGATCTGCGCCCGCCCGAGCGACAGGCCGCGCGCGAACTGCTCGGCTGCGCTTTCCGCCAGAGACCTTGCGAACGCGCTCAGCGTGTCGGCGGCGGCGGCTTGATCGGCCAGCGCCTTGTCCTGATCCGACAACGCTTCGATTTGTCGTTCGAGTTCCTGGACGTTCGCGGCGGGTGTCTCGGTGAAGTACGCGCGCCGCGTGTCCACGCCCAGCAAGGCGGCAGCCGTGCCGCGCCCCTGCACGCGCACAGAGTCGGGCAGCAGCGCGAGCGGAAGTTCGTTGAACGCAATCTGGTGAATGCCCGCTTCCAGCGTGAGCGTGCCCCGCCGCGTGACACGCGCGCGATCGGGGAATACGGTCACGTCGGTTGGGAACGAGGTAATGTCGCTCACGGTAAGCCTCCATCGTCCAGCAAGACGGTAATGAGTCCAGGCCCGCCGCCCGGCGTGTCGATCGCCCGCGACTGATCTCCGCTCGGCCGATCGTTTGAGATCGAATGTTGCTGCACACAACCGTTGGCACCCAAGGGTACCCCGGCGACGGCATGCGACGGAATGAACCCGGATTATTCATGAACCGCATTTTCGATCTCAAACCAACATGCGCACTGCAAGCGATTTGATCTGTACGTGAATAATCCGGGTGAATTCCTTCGCTGTACGGCCTGCGGCCACGTGTCCTTCGGATCCGCAGACGGACCTAGCGGCACGTCACACACCTAAGAAACGATTTGCGGTATCACATACAGCCAAAAGTCTACCGGTTAAGGCAGAGTTTCTTAGGACACAAATGCACAAGAACTGGCCCAACGGTTTTGCGCGCTAACGATCAATTTGAACTCATCCGCGCCCGCGCTGCTTGCCGTTTTTCTCCCGATTAGTAGACAATATAGTCTACCCCACAAGGCTGAAGACGGTCGGGCATTTTGCCTGTCACCGCATGCCGATACTCTTGACTTCGCCTCGCTTGGTCTTGCGAACAGAGTAGACCATAACGCCAAGCGTGTCGCCGGCTTTCGCCTCCGCGTGGCAAGCCAGACAGGCGCGTCTGGCGGGTACGGGGCGCATGAGCACGACGCAGCCGCCAAGGACCTTTTTGACGATAGACAAATTCTTCTCCTCGCCCCGTCGATGGGGATGCGATTGCGACAATGATACCTCTATTATCGGCTGAGGCTTAGGTGAACGCATGGGCCATTGGAACCAGGTTAGCAACGAATAAGGTACAAATTTTGTGGGACGCCGGCGAATTTGGTAAGTCGCTGTGAGTTTCCGAGGAATAAGGTTGGATCAAGCAGAACTATTCTCAAAGCAAGGTAGTATCGGTATGCTATGAATAGGGAGATTGGTCCCGTGGCAGCGGAATTGGTTGCGAATACTCTGGTCTTTGAGGATCGCGCGCAGGCCGGGCGCGTTCTTGCTGGGCATCTGCTCCGGTTTCGCGACGAGAAGCCCATCGTCCTGGCCCTGCCGCGCGGCGGTGTCGTGGTCGGCTGCGAGGTCGCCTGGGCGCTGGATGCGCCGCTGGATGTAATCGCGGCGCGCAAGCTCGGCGCGCCGGGACGCGAGGAGTTCGGCATGGGTGCGATCGCGCCGGGGGGTGTTCGGGTGCTGGATGAAGCCGCGATCGCGATGCTCGGGATCACGGAGCGGGAGATCGAGCGGGCCATCGAGAGCGAAACCCGGGAGATGAATCGCCGACTCCATCTCTATCGTGGCGACCGGCCCTTTCCGGACGTGCGCGGCCGGACCGTAATACTCGTCGATGACGGCCTGGCGACGGGCGTGACGGCCCGCGCGGCCATCCTATTCCTGCGCCAGCAGCATCCGCGGCGGATAGTACTCTCGACGCCGGTATGCGCGAAAGAGACCGCCGAACGCATGCGCACGGAGGTGGACGACCTGGTCTGCGTCTCCATCCCCCCTGATTTTCAAGCCGTGGGAGCCTGGTATCTGCGATTCGACCAGACCACCGACCAGGAGGTTATCGACCTGCTTGGGAGCGCAGTCCTAGACCGGGAACAAGTAGACACTGCTGAAAGCGCGGATCAGGACCGCTCAAGCCTTGATTCCAGGAAAGGCACAACCGATGAACGCGAGCGCCACCGAACCCCTTAAACGAATCTCCGTTCGAAACCTGTTCCAGGATGTCACGCTGGACGGCGGCCGGACCCTGCCTGTGACCGCGCAAGGGATCGTGCGCTTTGCGAATGGAAGCGGCAGCAGATCGCTTAGCACACACGCGTGACTATCGAGATTTCGGGCAA
>JAYTEU010000056.1:0-10593 GCA_043734985.1 Chthonomonadaceae bacterium | reverse complement strand
TGATGACGGCGGGCTCCTATTTCACGGACGCGCGCTACAACCACTACCCCACGTTCACCGGGCCGGGACACGCCGTGATCCTGACGGGCGGACAT
Source organism: Chthonomonadaceae bacterium (assembly GCA_043734985.1). Taxonomy (GTDB): domain Bacteria; phylum Armatimonadota; class Chthonomonadetes; order Chthonomonadales; family Chthonomonadaceae; genus DATGJU01. Next base: position 10,498 of record JAYTEU010000056.1, on the reverse strand, counting down.
CCGTACAAGACCGGCATCGTCTCGAACGACTGGCTGGACACGGCGAACGGCGTGCCGGTTTATTGCGTGGACGACAGCCGCTGGAAGGTAGTGGGAGCCGCGGAGGGCAGCGTGGCGAAACCGATGGGGCCGCGGAACCTGCGTTCGACCACCATGGGCGACGAGCTAAAACTTGCGACAGGAGGCGCGGCCAAAGTGGTGACGCTCTCCCTCAAGGACCGGGCCGCGATCCTGCTCGGCGGCCATGCGCAGGATGTCAGCCTCTGGTACGACGACGCGGGCGGGCGCTGGATCAGCAGCACCGCCTATTGCAAGGACGGCAGTCTGCCCGCGTGGGCCGCGGACGTCAACCGGGAGGCCATCCCCGACCGATCGCTCGGCACGACGTGGACGTCTTCGGTCCCGGCCGGGGCCATGGCACGGACCATCCCGCCGAATATGCCCGAAAAGAACATCCCGTACGGAATGGGCGGCAGCTTTCCACACAAGGTTGGAAGCGAGAAGGTGAAGCAGAACTACCGCGCTTTCACGCTTACTCCCGCCGCGAATGCATACGTATTCGCCACGGCGAAGCGGGCTGTCTCCGCCGAACGCCTGGGGCAGCGTGGCGATACGCCGGACCTCCTTGCGATCAACCTCGCCACCAACGATTATGTCGGCCACGCGTTCGGACCGTACAGCCCGGAGGCGCTGGACGTGACGGTGCAGACCGACCGACAGATCGCCGACTTCCTGAACTTCCTACAGTCCACCGTGCCGGGCGGGCTGAAGGAGGTTGTGTTCGTGGTGACGGCGGACCATGGAGTTCAGCCGATCGCGGAGAACCTTCTGGATCGCAACATCTCGGCCGGACGGATACTGGAGAGCGACATTGCCCAGGCGGTAGTTCCGATCCTGAACTCGACCTACGGCGGGTATGCTGGGGACAACGCCTGGATCGGAAAAGGGCCGGAGGGGAAGACGCTCGGCGGTTATGTCGAGCCCTATCTCTATCTAAACCCGGCGGCGATCCGGCAGGTGATGCGGAGGCCAAATCCGCCGACGCGCGCGCAGATCGAGGATACGGCCGCGCACGCCATCGCCGCCATTCCGGGCATCTACGCCTGCTACACCCGAACGCAGATCCTGGAGGGCCGACTGCCTGCCACAGAGATAACGCGCCGCATCACGAACGGCTTCCATCCCAAGGTCTCCGGCGATATCGTAGTCGTGACTGAGGCCATGCACTATACCGACTCGGGCTCCCCCGGCCCCTACGTCACCACGCACGGCTCGCTTTACGCTTACGACACGCACGTTCCCATCCTCATTGCGGGCATGGGTATTCGGCCGGGCGTGTGGGTCGATCCCGTCTCCCCGGCCGATATCGCGCCCACGCTCTGCGCCCTGCTCGGCATCGAGCTGCCGAGCGCCTGTGACGGAACCATCCTTAAGGCCGCGCTGAAGTAAGCAACGGGCGGTCAGTGGTCCCAACACCCGTACTCTAAGAAGGACTGGAGGTGACACCTTTGCGCCCGCTCTTCGGGGCGGGCGCGAATGGATATTGCCGGAGGGCGGCGGGAGACAAGCCCCTAGCCTACGGTTTCGGGCTACTTCGCTACTTTTTCGATGGGTACGGTCTCGAAGTCGCCGAGGCCCCTGAGTTGGGAAGCGATCTTGGCGGCTGGGCCGACGAGGACGGTGGAAAGGGCCCCGGGCGCGAAGTAGGTTCTGGCGATGCGGTTTACCTCCGGCAGGGCAACGGCGCGGAGACGGGGGAGGTAGGTCTCCAGGTAGTCGTCAGGGAGGCTGTAAAAGGCCATGGCGGCCAGCTCACCGGCGAGCGCCTCGGGAGTCTGGACGTGTACGGCGTACTGGCCGGCGAGGTAGCCGCGCGCTTTTTGAAACTCAGCCGGCGTGACGCCGCCCTGTGCGGTCTTCGCCATCACGATGCGCACATTGTCGAGTAGAGCGCGCGTGGTTTCAAGTTTGGTGAAGGTCTGCACTTCGAAGAGCCCGCCTGCCTTCTGAGTCGGGAAGGCGCTGCTGATGCCGTAGGTAAGCGATTTGTTGACGCGGATCTCGTCCACGAGTCGGGAAGTGAAGCCGCCGCCGAGAATGGTATCGGCAAGCTGGGCGGCATAGTAGTCGGGATGGGTGCGGGGGAAACCGATGCGGGCGAGTCGGACCTGGGTCTGGGTGGCGTCAGGCTTGTCGACGAGAATGCGCCGCAGCTTGGTTGCGACAACGGGCGGCGCAGGCGCAGGCGGCGATCCGGTGGTCGGCCAATCGCCAAACCTCGCCTTCAGCTTCGCGGCCATGTCGGCCGCCTTGAAATCGCCCACGGCGACAACGATCATGTGAGAAGTTGAAATGCTGGCGCCGTAGGCGGCAAGAATGTCGTCGCGGGTAATCGCCTGCACCGAGGTGATCGTGGCCTCGCGCCCGTAGGGATGGCCGGCGTACATCGTGCCGGTCAGGACGAACGAGGCGACGCGGCCGGGATCTTCGCCGATCGATTTAAGCGCGGATAATTCCAGGCTGCGCGACCGCTCGATCTCCTCGGCCGGAAAGGTGGGATGGCGCAGGACGTCGGCCATGAGATCGAGGCCCGTGTCGGCGTCCTTGGCAAGGATATCGAGACCGGCGCTGACGCGCTCGTCGTCGGCCCCGACTTCCAGCGATCCGCCGAGAAAGTCGATAGCTTCCGCGATCTGTGGCGCGGTGCGTGTTTCGGTCCCGCGTTTCATCAGCTCCGCCATCAGCGAAGTCGCGCCGGTCTTCCCCTCCGGATCGAGCCGCTCGCCCCCAGCGAAACTGACACGCACCGTGATCGTCGGAGCGCGGTGGTACTCCATGATGACCAGGCGCACTCCGTTGGCAAGCCGGGTGCGGGTTACCGGCGGCAGGTGGATCGTCTGCGCCCCTGCAGCGGTTGAGAGCAGACCGAACAGTAAGGCGAGGACGGGAACAATAAGAAGGGCACGTCCAGTCAGTGAGTATGCACGGCGGGGCGGAATTTTTTCAGTAATTACGCCTGGGCGTCCAATCGCCGGATTGTGTCCGAAGAACGCGGGGCCGCAGGCCGTACAGCGAAGGAATTCATTCCGTCGTCCACCGTCATCCGCCCGGCAGCCGGTTTCATTCCGTCGTCCACCGTCGGCTGGGCGCTTACACCAAAATTCATTCCGTCGAACGCAGTTGCGGTCGTCAGGACACTGGGAGGCGCGAAAGTTGGGCTGGCGGGTCATTGCGTCTCCTTGGCGGGCTGGGGGTCTTTTTCAGGAACGAGCGTCACTACGGTGCGGTTGAGCGGGTCGAGGATCTTCCGGGCGACGCGCTGGACGTCGGCGGCTGTGACGCGGTCGTACTTCGGCAGGATGTTGTAGACGTGCTTCCAGTCGCCCCAGTAGGCTTCGTTCTCGGCCAGCAGACCGGCGCGGCCCTGGTTGGTTTTGTAGCTGTTAATCACTCCGAGGCGAAGTCCGTTCTTGGCCTTCTGCAGCTCGCGCTCCGTGATGCCGTTCTTTTTGACCTCGTCGAGTGCGGCGTATATGGCGGCCTCGCACTCGGCAGCGGTGTGCGGTGTCTGGGCCTGCGCGTAGAAAGTGAAAAGGCCGGGATCGATTCGCGACTCGTTACCCGCGCTGACCGAAGCGGCGATCTGCTTCTCATAGACCAGGCTTCGATAAAGCCGAGAGCTTTCGCCGGTCGCGAGCACGGAGGAGAGAATATCGAGCGTGGGGTCGGCCGGACTTTTGTAGCTGATGCTCTTGTAGCCGATGCGAACCGCGGGCAGCTCGGCCGGACGATGATACTCGATGCGCCGTTCGCCCTGCTGCGCCGGCTCCGCGTTGACGACCGGCGGGGGCGAAGGCTGGCGCGGAATGTCCGAGAAGTAGAGCGTCATGCGGCGAAACAGATCGGGGGTGCTGAAATCGCCCACGACCGCGACGACCGCGTTGTTCGGCGCATAGTAGGTGCGGAAATAACTCTTCGCGTCGGCCAGGGTGATCGCCTGGATATCCTTCATAAAGCCGATCGTGTCCCAACGATAGGGGTGCGCGACGAAGGCGCTGTTCCAGAGTCGCTCGCCCATGGAGCCGTCTACGGAATTGTCCGTATTGACGCGGCGCTCCTCGCTGACGATTCCGCGCTCCTGCTCGATGTTCGCGCGATCCAGCTTGAGCGCTCGCATCCTGTCGGCCTCCATCCGGAGCACGATGTCCAATGTACCGGAGGAGAACTCCTCATGGTACTCCGTGGAATCGGAAGTCGTAAAGGCGTTCGACTCGCCCCCGCCCGCCTCGATCTCCTGGTCGAAGACCTTCGGCTTGTATTTAGCCGACCCGTTGAACATCATGTGCTCGAACAGATGGGAGAGCCCGGTGATTCCGGGCCGCTCGTTACGCGAACCGACCTTGAAGACCGTGTAGTAGGCGACGGTCGGAACCGTGTGGTCCTCCAGCGCCAGAACCGTCAGGCCGTTCGCAATCTTCAGCCGCTGGACGATAAGCTGCTGCTGGGCGTTCGCCGCCAGTGCCACGCTGACGAGCAGGAGGCTGAGCGCGAGTGGCTGGACGCAGCGCGTTAATGAACGACATGGCTGCCTTCGAACGGAAGTTCGTGATAGGTGGCACGAGCGGTCACCCGAATTGAAGTTGGGCGTTGTCTGCGGAATGGTCATAACTCCTAAGGACGGTTACGAGTAATCGAGGTTGGGCCGGAGGTTTTTAACCTCCGGCCACGGAAGTCCGAGCGGCGTTTCGATACTGTTAATCTACAATACGGCCGGGGCAGGCTCGGTTTCGTCCGCGATCGGCAGGGTGCGTTCGCGCTGCAAAAGGAGCGCGGTGATACAGCCGACGACCCCCACGCAGGCCAGCATGAGCAGTGCGTTCCGCACACCCAGTTGCGAGCTCTTTGGGTATTTCCCTTGAATCCACCCGACGAGGGCCGGGCCGGTAAAGCCTCCCAGGTTCCCGACTGAGTTGACGAATGCGATCCCAGCCGCCGCCGCCGCGCCGCCGAGCAGGGAGGTCGGAAGCGCCCAGAACGGTCCGAGCGGGCAGAAGATGCCGATAAGAGCCACGGTCATCGCGAGCATGATCCCGAGCGTCGTTGTCTGGAAAGCGGCAAGCGAAAGTCCGACGGCGGTTACGAGCAGCGGGATTGCAACATGGAATCGGCGCTCGCCCGTCTTGTCCGAATGACGACCGTTAAGCACCATGCAGGCGGCCGCGATTGCGTAGGGGATCGCGGTGAGCAGGCCCACGGGGAGCGGGTCTTTGACGCCGGATTGCTTGATTAGAGCCGGAAGCCAGAACACAACGCCGTAGGTCGTCATGGCGATGGTGAAGTAGAGCAGGCAGAGCGGCAGGACGCCCGGCGTCGAAAAGGCGGCGGTGAAATGGCCGCGTCCGTGCTTGGTCTTTTTCGCGTCCTCCGCCGATATGCGCTCGAGCACCCACTCCTTTTCGCCAGGTGTCAGCCACGTCGCATGCTTTGGGCCGTCGGGCAGGTACCAGAGCACGACGAACGCGAGGATGATGGCGGGAATGCCTTCGAGAATGAACATCCACTGCCAGTTCGCCAGGTAAGGCAGCTTGAGCGAGAGCAGATAGCCGGAGGCGGGACCGCCGAGCGCGTTGGCAAGCGCGGTCGCCGTCATAAACAGCGCAATCATCTTCGCCCGGTCTTCGGCCGTGTACCAGTAGGTGAGGTAGAGGATGATGCCCGGAAAGAACCCTGCCTCCGCGACGCCGAGCAGGAACCGCAGGCCGTAGAATATGGGAGCGCTCGTGCAGAGCGACATTGCGGCGGCGATAATGCCCCACGTGATCATGATCCTGGCGATCCACCAGCGCGCGCCGACCTTCTGAAGCAGCAGGTTGCTGGGCACCTCGAAGAAGAAGTAGCCGATGAAGAAGATGCCGCTTCCGAGGCCAAACACGTCCGCCCTTGGGTCGCTGAACCACTTCAGATGCATCATTTCGAGCTTGGCAAAGCCTACGTTGGCGCGGTCGAGGTAGGCGACGATATAGAGGAGAAACAGAAACGGGATCAGGCGCCAGGTTATTTTGGAGAGGACTGCCTTCTCAGAGGAGACTTCCATAGTCGTTCGGTTGGTTCCTTTCGGTTCACGGCCGGAGTGGCCCAGTCGGCGAACAGCTTCCATTATAGAGAAGAACGGCCGTTACGTCAAGGTGGGCGGGCTGCAAACGGTTGCGAAATCCTTGCTTGTGGGGTATCCTAACTCTAACAGGCAGCCACGGCCACAGCCTGCGCCACGACAAAAGTCGCGGTGCAGGCTGTGGTTTCTTACTATGCGGGACGGCTGAAGGATTAAGGAGCAAGCGTGAGCCGGTTAGCGAAGCGGTTTGAGGAGTTGAAGGCGCGCGGCGAGAAGGCGCTGATCTGTTTTGTTACGGCGGGCGATCCCTCGGCGGAGCGCACGGTCGAGATCGTGAGCACGCTCGCTAGGGCCGGGGCGGACGCGGTGGAGATCGGCCTGCCGTTCAGCGATCCGCTTGCGGACGGTCCGAGCATCCAGGCAAGCTCGCAGCGTTCGCTGGAGCGTGGGATGACCACGCCGAAAGCGCTGGAGATCGTAAGGCAGGTTCGAGCGGCGAACCCCGACCTGCCGCTGATCCTGATGACCTACTACAACCCGATCCGCCACTACGGCCTGGAGCGATACGCGCGCGATGCGAGCGCGGCCGGAGCGGACGCCCATATCGTGACCGACCTGACTCCCGAAGAGGCGGCCGACTGGAAGACCTACTCAGTGGCCAGCGGCCTCGATACCGTCTTTCTGCTCGCGCCCACCAGCACGGTCGATCGGATCGAAGTCGTCGCCAAGTTATCGACGGGTTTTGTCTACTGTGTTTCGCGGACGGGAGTGACGGGAGCGCGCGAAGACGTGCCCGCCGAGCTTCCGGCGTTCGTCGAGGGCATTCGCGCCCATACTCCCGTTCCGATCTGCGTCGGTTTCGGCATTTCCGCGCCGGACCACGTGCGCCGGATCTGCGCCTTCGCCGACGGCGCGGTGGTCGGTAGCTCTCTGGTCGACCTCATCCACCGGAATCGTGAAGCCGGCGACCTGTCCGAACGGGTATATGAGTATGTGTCGGGGCTGAAGGGCGGGACGCGAGGGTGAGTGCGACGTGGGGTTGGCGTGGGAATAAATTCCTCGCCTGGTGACAACAAAATGTCCGCCTTCGCGGACTCACCATCGACGGGATTTCTGGGTGTGCGCGTTTAATATTGGGGGGATTTATGGCGCTGCAGAGACACTCGGAAAAGCCGTCTTCCACTTCGGAGCCGGAGACAGGGCATCTAAGCGAGACGGTTCGGATCGACCAGTGGTTGCGGCTTCTGGTGGTGCTGGCGGCCTGCCTGCTCATCGTGGTGGCTCTGGGTGTCGCCATCCGCGTACTGGGGTTCATCGGGCACACGCTGCTCATCTTCTCGCTCGGCGGACTGCTGGCCTACGCCTTCGATCCGCTGGTGGAGATGGTTCGGCGTCGAGGGGGGGGTACTCCCCGGCCGCGCTGGACCGGCGTCGCGGTCGTCTATGGAGGATTGATGGTGGCGGGAATCCTCGCCATGGCGCTGCTGAGCGCCGAGGGCGTCCGCCAGGTCGGAGTGCTGGCGCGCGACCATATCAAGCTGGAGGCGGACGGGCGGGAGCGGCTTGCCTCCGCGGATATCTGGCTCGCCTCGCGTGGTATGCATCTCAATCTGGAAGATACGCTCAATCACCCTCCGCCAAACGTGCGAAGCTGGGGAGAGGCCGCGGCGCACTCGTCGCTTAAAGTGGTCGAGGAGGCCGGGAAGACGGCTCTGGAGAGCATCATCGTGATGCTTATCTCCGTTTACTTCCTAATCTACTGCACCGAAATGAAAGAGGGCTTCAACCGGGCGCTGCCCGAGCGCCTGCAGCCCTACGCCGAGCAGTGGGAGAGTGACGTCAACCGCATACTCGGAGGGTTTGTGCGCGGCCAGCTTACACTCGCGTTGGTGATGGGGATCGCCGCGGCGGTCGGCTGCCTCCTGCTGGGCGTGCGGTTCTGGCTGCTGATCGGCCTGTTCGTCGTCGTCGCGTCTCTGATTCCGGTCATCGGGCCGGTGGTAGGAGCGGCGCCCGCCGTTATCTCTGCCGCGCTCTCGCCCGCGCACCACTTCCCGCACCCCGTCGCCAAGGTCTGTCTTGTGATCCTGCTGTTCGTCATCATCAGCGAGACCGGCTCCAAGATCCTCTATCCCCGGCTCGTCGGCAAGGCACTGGGGCTTCACGAAGTGTTCGTCCTGTTCGTGCTGTTCGCGGGGCTGGAGATCGGCGGGCTCATCGGCGTGCTGTTTGCCGCGCCGCTGACCGCCCTGGTTCTCACGACCGTCGCGCAGGTTCATCAGCTCTGGCTCGGCAAGCCGCCGGTCTCGGTGGCGGAACTGGCGAAAAAAGGCGGCGCGGAGGCGAAGGCGCGGGGAACGCCGTAGCGCGCTGTTTTCGATTTGCCGGGTCGATAAACGACCCGGCATCTAGGCGCTTCGCGCCGGCCGTCCTCCGGACGCAAATTCACCGATCGTATGCCGGATGGTTGTTGTTGAGACTTCGATTGCCGCACCTCGATACAAAATCCCCTGCATCTGTTATTGGCATTGGGACAAGAGCCTGACCCCTGCGTTACAATCCATGCCGCGCACCTTAACACAATCTTAACTCTCCCTTAAAGACGCCTTAATACAACGATGTCACGATAATGATCGTGATTTGGCACCTGCCGATACATCGCGAGGCGCCACCCTGAATCCTATCCATCCTACCCATCCTTAATTGGCTCCGGATTCGTGTGTTGACCTTACACGCAGCGATGTTAAAGCGAGAAATCAGGCCCAAGAGCCGTATATTGAGGAGAGAATTGGCAATGCAGAGATTGAAAACCTGTCGTCCCACGGCAGCATTTACGCTCATTGAATTGCTCGTAGTGATCGCCATTATCGCGATACTGGCCGCAATTCTGTTCCCCGTGTTTGCCCAGGCGCGTGAGAAAGCGCGCCAGACCGCATGCCTGTCCAACACAAAACAGATGGGATTGGGCATTCAGATGTACACGCAGGACTATGACGAAACTTTCGCGCCGGGCTACTACTACAACGACCCGACGCAGACCAGCAATCTGGACGCAACCGGAATACGCCAATGGTCGGGATTGATCCAGCCTTACGTCAAAAACGAACAGATATTCGTCTGCCCCAGTGATAAAGTGCGGGGCGTTGCGCCTACCAACTTCATCGGTAATAACAAAGGCGCTGGTTCCGGCGGTTCGGTCGCCCTCAACCCGAACATCCAAGACGATCAGGCTGCGCGTATCAGCTACACGGCAAACGAGGCCATTATGCCCCGGCCTCGTGGCGGTGTAGGAGGCGTCACCCTCGGACAAACACAGAGTGTCGTGAGCCTGGCGGCGGTAGATGCGCCTGCGAGCGTGATTGCCATAACCGAGTTCACCGACTACACGAACGCGATCAGCGGAACGGGACCGGGAGGAACGACGAACAAATCCCATCGGCCATCCGATGCCTGGGCCCTGAATGCAGCGGGAACGGTTCCCTACGATACCAGCAACACAAACAACAGTCCGATCTATGCTCTCAGCTCAACTGCGGCGAAGGCCATCTTTGCCGCCCAGCCAACCGCACCGTACGGCGGCGGTTCCTATCCCCACTTGATCTATGTAAACTCCGGACGACATTCGGGAGGGAACACCTATACGTTTGCGGACGGACATTCCAAGTGGCAAACGATCGACCAGACCCTAAGCTGCAGCAATTTTCTGTGGGGCAAGCGAGCCTACAATCAGGGCGGCCTACCGATACTCTGCCCGGGTACGGGGCAGCCGGTTCAGTAGGGTGAGCGCTTTGATTGGCTGATGGCTGAAGGCAGTTCACACCTAGAGGAGGGACCGAAAAAGAGCGGAGGCTACCACGTCCATGCCAATGTGCCGCGGCAGATGCCTGAGCTGCATCTGCGTGATGCCCTCGTCCTCGATTACGAACCCGCGCCACCGCGCCAGGATCGATGAAGACTCCTGACGCTCCTCCTTCTTCTGCTCGGACGCAAGAGCGAGGTTACCAGTCGTCGGTGCGGAAGGGCGAGGCCGGAAGACCGGCGGCGTTCTTTAGGTTGCAGTCCGGGTTGTCGGCCCAGGCGTAGCGCACGGCGACTGGATTGGGTACGTCCGGGCTGGAGATTACCACTCGATCGCCGTCGATCCGAGCGTCCGCGCGCACCCAGCGTTTGTCGGCGGCCGCAATGGCGAATCCTCGCAGAGAACCTCCAGGCGCCTGGAGCCCGCCGTCCGCATGCTTGAACCTGACGACGATCGCGCCGCCGGAGACCTCGTGCCCCCCCGGAAGTGGCCCGCTCGAAGTGATGCCTTTCTTACCGTAGACATCGGCGAGCGCCCACATTGCCAGCCGAAGGCCAACCTCCTGCTTGTTCTTAGGGTGAATATTG
>JAYTEU010000055.1:0-2149 GCA_043734985.1 Chthonomonadaceae bacterium | reverse complement strand
GCAGCGCCAGCGGCCGAGTTGACCGCAGTAATGCACTAAGGAGCATTTATCCCTACTGCCGACTGCCTACTGCCTACTGCCGACTGCCTACTGCCGCATCAGAACAACCCGCTGATCTGCCCGTGCTCGTCCACGTCGATCGCCTCGGCGGCAGGGACTTCCGGAAGGCCCGGCATCGTCATGATGTCGCCGGCGAGGGCGACGACGAACCCTGCTCCTGCCGAGGGCTGTAGGGCGCGTACCTGTATGCGGAAGTTGGTCGGAGCGCCGCCGCCTTTGGGGTCATCGCTGAATGAGTACTGGGTTTTGGCTATACAGACGCGCAAGTGGCCCAGGTCGTGCGCCTCCAGCCACTTGAGCTGCGTTTGCGCCTCCGCAGTCAGGTCCACTCCGTCCGCGCCATAGACTCGCATGGCGACTCGGTTCAGCTTCGTAAGGATATCCATCTCGCCGTCGTAGTTCGGCTGGAAGTTTGCGCCTCGATCCAGCGCCTCAAGGATCGCCTCGCCGAGTGCGCGCCCACCTTCACCTCCGCCTGCCCAAACGTCACAGACCGCGACGGGCCATCCGTGCGCCTCGCAATACTCCTGAACGACCTGCGTCTCCGCTTGAGTGTCCTTGCTGAAATGATTGATCGCCACGACGAACGGCGCGCCCATTTGCGCTACATTTCGCGCATGCCGGTCGAGGTTAGCGAGACCCCGCTCGACGGCGGCGACATTCTCGGCGTCCAGCTTTTTCCGGCTGACGCCTCCGTGCATTTTCAGCGCCCGAATGGTTGCCACCAGAGTAACAGCGTCCGGCGGAAGGCCCGCAGTCGGGGCGACGATATCGCAGTATTTTTCGAAGCCGAGATCCGAACCGAACCCGGCCTCGGTTACGACGATTTCGCCGAGCTTCCGGGCGAGTCGCGTCGAGAGGACGCTGCTGCAGCCGTGGGCTATGTTGCCGAAGGGGCCTCCGTGGACAAGGGCGGGCGTACCCTCCAGCGTTTGAACGAGATTTGGTTTCAGCGCGTCCCGAAGGATCGCCGCCATCGCTCCGTTTGCCTTCAAATCGGCAGCGGTTACCGGCTTGCCATACTTGGTCTGCCCGACGATGATCCTGCCGAGCCGCTCCTTCAACTCCGTCAGCGAATTCGACAGGCACAAGATCGCCATTACTTCGGAGGCCACCGTGATGGAGAAGGATGTCTCGCGCGGCACTCCACCGGTTTTTCCGCCCAACCCGATGATCGCTTGGCGGAGGGCGCGGTCGTTCATATCTACGACACGCTTAAACCCGATAATACGTGGATCGAGGCCCAGGGCGTTGCTCTGGTAAATGTGATTGTCCAGCATCGCGGCGAGCAGGTTGTGCGCCGCGCCGATCGCATGCATATCTCCCGTGAAGTGGAGGTTGATATCCTCCATCGGTAGCACCTGTGCATGGCCGCCGCCGGCAGCGCCGCCCTTCACGCCGAACACCGGACCCATCGAAGGCTCGCGGGTAGCCGATATCGCGCGCTTGCCGAGTTTGCAAAGCGCCTGTGCCAGACCGATGGTGACGGTGGTCTTGCCCTCGCCCGCGGGCGTCGGCGTGATCGCCGTTACCAGAACGATCTTGCCGTTCGGCGTGGATGTATCGCCCAGGATGCGGTTTAGCGCGTCGTATTCCACTTTAGCTTTGTACTTGCCATACTGCTCGATATCGTCGGGGCCGAGTCCGAGTCCCGCCGCAATCTCGGATATGGGCTTGAGTACCGCGGCCTGAGCGATCGACAGGTCGGTATGCATGTGCGCGTTTGTCCTCTTCGTCAAGGTTTGGAGAATGGGAGGGTAGCCCGGTTGGTGCCTGTTATGATTAGTCTTCCCACAACGGAATCCCTGCCGTTTATACCGTCTGAAGGTCGGTTTGCGTGTAATCAGGCAGACGGTTTTGGCAGGAGATCGAGGATTACGGCGGCGACCATGGGGACAGTGCGATTCAGGTCCGCATCGCCGCGAAGAATAATGTCGGCGTGTGCGCGGCTGGGCTCCACGTAGCGCTCGTGGCCCACTCGGGCGCATTCGAGGTAGTACGTTGCGATAAATCTGGGGTCTGAATTGCCGCGCACGCCAGTCATGTCGCGCAGCAGCCGCCGAAGCGCCCGGATATCGGCTTCCAGTTC
>JAYTEU010000054.1:0-19345 GCA_043734985.1 Chthonomonadaceae bacterium | reverse complement strand
GGCGCCGACGACATGAACGGCATGATCGACCGCCGGGACTTTATCCGCAACAAAGTCCAGAATCGCGAGAACGCCGATCGCGCTAAGCCCCACCCAGCTTGACAGAAGCGCGTACGGACCCTCCAAATGAACCACGCCCATCCTGCCGAGTATTCCTACCGCGAGCAGCGGAATATAGGCATTCAGCCCGGCAGCCGAAGAGAGCCCCAGACCGGCGCACAACTGAGTGAGCATGGCGACAACGTCCAAATCGACCTCCGCGAACTAGGCATTCGGCAATCGGCAATCGAGAGATGCAAATCCGAATGTACGATTGCCGACCTGCTGCTGCGCTACGCGCACATTCCAATGAAAACGTCGAGCTGAGGCAGCGCAACGATGCAAATCCATAGGTACTATTGCCGACTGCCGACTGCCGACTGCCGACTGCCTACTGCCGATTGCCTACTGCCCACTACGTATCGACTACATCAGCCGTTTCTTAATTGTCGTGCCGCTCGGACCGTCCCCGACTTCATAGCCGAGCGCGATTAGTTGGTTACGGAGCGCGTCGGAATCGGACCACTGCTTGTTCCTGCGTGCTTCGTTTCGGGCTTCGACAAGCACGGCCACCGACTCAGGCAGCGCCTCTTCATCACGGCACGAGCGTTTGGCGATATCCAGGCCGAGGATGGAATCGAACTCCACCCAGAGCTTGTGACTGCCGAGCGAATTCAGCAGCCCTACCGCGTGCGGAAGTCCCAGGTCGTCATTAACGGCCGTCAGCACGCGTTCACGAGCAGCCGCGTAAGCCTCGGCGTCGTCTCGAAGAGGATCGGAGTCGGGGCATAGGCCGTACACTCTGCGCAGACCTGATGTCGCAGCTTCCAGGGCTTCGACCGTGAAATTCAGTTCGGATCGATAGTGCGCCTGGAGGCACAAGTATCGGTAGGCGAGGGGGTCGTATCCTCGGTCGAGAAGCTCCTGGAGCGTGCTCGGCGGCCGATCCTCCGGCTTCATCTTCACGAGCTCCGACTTGGACAACTTTCCGCCGCTCATCAAGAGGAACTCGCCATGCACCCAGTAACGGGCGAACGTCTTGTGCGTGGCGCATTCCGATTGCGCAATCTCATTGGTATGGTGAACCGGGATGTGGTCGATGCCGCCGCAATGAATGTCGAACGTTTCGCCGAGATACTTCATGGACATCGCGGAGCACTCGATGTGCCAGCCCGGATACCCTGGCCCCCAGGGGCTGTTCCACTGCATGATGTGCGTCGGCTTGTTTAGAAACCAGAGTACGAAATCCGATTGGTTCTTCTTTGTGTCGTCCGCAACGACCTCGGCGCGGTTTGTCTGCTGCTGGTCTAGATTTAGCCGCGCCAGCTTACCATACTCCGGATACTTGGAGGTGTCGAAATAGACCGCCTCCGAAGTGGTGTAGGTGTAGCCGTTCGCTTCGAGCTTCTGGATCAGCTCGATCATCTCCACGACATGCTCGGTCGCTCTCGGCATAACTTCGGGAATCTGGATGTTAAGACGCTTGAAGTCGGCAACGGCCGCCTCTTCGTAGAAGCGGGCGAGTTCCCAGGGCGACTTGTTCTCCTGCTTCGCCTGGATCTCCATCTTATCCTCGCCCGCATCGGCGTCCGAAGTCATATGGCCGACATCCGTAACATTCTGGACGTGAGTCAATTGATAGCCGTTGAAGAGGAGCGCGCGGCGCAGGATGTCTTCAAATATGTAGGTACGCAGGTTTCCGATGTGCGCGTAGTTGTAAACCGTAAGTCCGCAGCAGTACATCCTGACGTTCGGCGGGTCGAGCGGAACGAACGGCTCCTTGGAGCGCGTCATAGTGTTGTACAGCGTGAACGTTGACATAAGCGAAGTCTCCTGCGCAAGTAAAAAGGGTGGCGCGATAAGGCCTGTGCACTATTATACCAAACGCGCGGGCGCCACCGGCTTGGCGAGGCCAACGGTTCTTGACCCTCATGGCGATTTGAGGTAGACTTACCGAAGCGAATTGTCAACTTCAAGGAACAAAATACTGTGAATTCCCGCCTGCCTACGTGGTTGAAGAAGCGAGTGCCCAGCCCGGAGACGGTGGAAATCGTGAACGGTATGATGCGCGATGCCAAACTGCACACCGTTTGCGAAAGCGCCCGGTGTCCCAACCTGGGTGAGTGCTGGTCCAAAAAGACGGCGACGTTCATGATTCTCGGCGATATCTGCACGCGGAACTGCGGGTTCTGCGCGATCGCCGTGGGGCGTCCGCTGGAAGTAGACGGAGACGAGCCTCGCCGCGTCGCCGAGGCTGCTCGCCAGATGGGACTAAAGCATGTCGTAGTCACCTCCGTGGCGCGGGACGAGCTGCCGGATGAAGGCGCTGGCCATTTTGCGGCCACCATTCGCGCGTTAAGAGATGCCATTCCCGGCGTGATCGTGGAAGTGTTGACGCCGGACTTCAAGGGAAAGCGCTGGTGCATTAAGCTGGTAGTCGACGCGCGCCCCGACATCTACAATCACAATATCGAAACCGTGGAGCGGCTGTCACCGACTGTCCGGCCGCAGGCTAAGTACGAGCGCACGCTGGACCTGCTGCGCGCGGTAAAGCGAATGGCCCCCTCCATCCATACGAAATCCGGAATAATGCTGGGTCTGGGCGAGACTCGCGAAGAGGTGCTTCAGACCTTGTGCGACCTGCGCGAGGCGGGAGTAAGCGCTGTGACTATTGGCCAATATCTAAGGCCGACGACCACAAACCATCTGCCGGTTGCAGAGTACATACATCCCGACCGATTTAAAGAGTACGAGGCGATCGGCGCGAAGATGGGATTTCTGTTTGTCGCCTCCGGCCCATTCGTACGCTCGTCCTACAATGCGCATGAGTTTTCGGAGAAGTTGCAGTCGGACAGATTGGCGCGGGTAGGCATCCCGGTACTTAATTTGGCGTGATAAATAGCTCGCCCGGCGTTGATAGGCGCCGTATTGAGCGATAAAGCCTGATATAAAGCGTGCGCCGCCGCCGTAGGCCCCCGACGGAGGGCGCTGCGCGCGGATGAGCATCTCGAAATATGCGGCGTCTGCGTATTTGCCTCAACCTAATAATCCTCGTGGCGCCGATCGTATTCCTCGGCATGGGCTCGATTCGGCTCGTTCGCGGCATCTTCAATTTTCTTAACACTAATCGCCGTTTGGCCGGTACGATGTCAGCGGAAGCGACTCGCGCGATTGGGCGCGTGGTGCGCGTGGGCGATGTCAAGATCACAGGCAACCTCTGGGGAATAGACGCCGCCAACCGGATAGATCTCCTGGATGTATACGTTGCGAATGGGAAAAGCCCGTCCGATGGAGCCCTAGCCGTGGCAGGTCGTATCGCCATCTGGTACAACCTCCGCCAGGTGCTCGCGAGCGATAGACCCCACGTCCCCCTGATCGACGAGTTGAGAATCGACTCTCCACAGTTCCTGCTTCAGCGCGGCCCCACAGGGCACTGGAACTATCAGGATCTCCTGCCGAAATCTAGGACCACTACTCGGGCGTTCACCAATAAGATCAGCTTAACGAACGGAACCCTTCTCTACTCGGACAAGGCTTTCCCGCACCCGGAGGGAGTTCCACTGCGTCCCCTGGACACGCGGCTGACCGGCCTGCGCGGTATCGTCCTGGTGCGCCAGGACAAGAGTCTCGCATTCGATGTCTCAGGGCTGGCCCAGCCGGGCTACCTGCGCGACTTTCATGTCACCGGCGCCGTCGTGCCGTCGCCGCTTCGCGTTCAATCCCGAATTGTAGCCAACCAGGTCTCTCTTTCAGCGCTGGCCGACCGGCTAATACCGCCTTCGCAGTTGGCAGTGTCCCAGGGCAGGGCAAATGTCGATATCGGCATCCTCTATACGCCTCCCGTCGGCACGTCCCAGCAGAGGCTGGATACCAAGGCGCTCATCGGGCATGGGACGCTTCAACTGTTCGATACCTCCGCGACCGGCAGGATGGTATACGCGCCGGTCCAGCATCTGAACGGTCTTGCTACCTTCACAACCGACACAATTCTGGCGAGCTTGACGGGCACGTATGCCGGCATGCCCGTCAAGCTGGATGGCGCTGTCCTCGGATTGGCACTTCCACCACAGGAACAGGGCCAACATTCGGTTCGGCCGGCAGCGCCTCCGACGATATCCCTGCACGGTTCGGTTTTAGGCATAGACTGGCAGCGCGCGCGATCCCTCGCATTTGTCCCGCCCCTGCTGAAGCGGCTGCCGCAAAGTGTGCGGCACGACCTGGCTAAATCCGTGATAATCGGTGATATAAGGTTCGACGTCGCTGGTCCGGCAGACAATCCGGAGGCTTCACTGGACGCTGCGATAGGCCATATCAAATATTCCGGCTATACCGCTGATAACGCCGACCTTCGGTTTGCATACGTCAATCGTACGCTCCGCGCATCCGTCAAAGGGCGATATGCGGGTGGAACAGCCATCCTGCGCGGAACGACGTCGCTTGACGCTGTCGGCGCCTTCGAGGCGCAAGCGCAGGGTCGCGAACTGAATCTGGCCCATCTCGGCATACCGGAGGGGACGAAGTTGTCGGGCCGTGGGCAGTTGGATATTTCGATCCGAGGCAGAAAGAACAGAACTCCCAGCATTACAGCGCGCGCGGAAGCGGATCGCATATCCGTGAACGGGCAGCAGTTGCGGCACGTCTACGCGCAGGCCGATACAGCAGGATCCGATCTGGTCATCAGAACGCTGACCGCCGACGATCCTAAGGGATTCATCTCCGTAACGGGAACGGTCGGCCTAAAGAGTAAACGGCTTGACTTGACCGTGGACGCCGATGAGCTGAATTTCGGCTCCATCGCCAAGGCGGTATTCCCGGAGGATGCAAAGCCCGCCAAAAAGCCGATGGCTGCCAACCCCGCCGCTAACCGCGCGATAAAGCGGCTTGCCGAAGTCGAGGGGTATGGATATGCCAGGACGAAGCTCACCGGCACGATCGAGAATCCGAAGATGACGGGCCAGATATATGCTTTCGGCGTTCAGATGGGGCCAGTCGAGCTTGATAAAATCACTTTATCAGAGTTTGCCCTTTCCCGCGATGAGCTGCGCGTCAACGGAGTGGCATCGCGCTACCCCGGCCAGGTGCTGCTTTCGGGCGCGATACTGCAGCCGTTTGCACAGATGCCGGAGCTGGCGCTCGACACCCGCGTGGAAGATTTGGACCTTACCGCGTTAACCCAGTTGGCCGGATTGGAACGCAAAGACCTCGTATTGACCGGTTCACTGTCGACCGATAATATTCCAATTCGCGGGACGATCTCATCGCCGCAAACGCCGGATTTCTTCACCGCTACTCTCCAGAATGCCACGGTCAACGGCATCCCCATTCGTAACGCCGCAGTCACGTTGCGCTATCAGGCCGAAGGTGTCTACGTCAGAAATGCCGCCGCCAGCGTTGCCGACGGCCTTGTCGTGGCAGCCGGTTGGGTTCCATTCGATGGCCCTATGAACCTCACGGTACACGGCGGCGGACTGGCTCTTCAGGCGCTGGAGGAAGCCGCGCTGGTCTCGGAGAAGTCGGACCAGGTGCCCATTATCGTTACCGGCGACGCCAATTTCGACGCGCTGATCACCGGAACCCTTAAGCAGCCCGTAGTCACGGCGCAGTCCATCTCCACGGGGCCGCTCGTCTATAATGGCTTCAAAATCGGATCGATTCAGGCATTCGGACGCTATTCGGATAATCGCGTTAGAATTGACAATCTTGTGCTGACAGGGCCGGACCTGCCGTTGTCCGATAGACTGGGAGCCGTTCAGGCCGCCGCCGAGCGCGCGGCAGACGAGAAGGCCGCCGCGCAGCGCTTCGCCGGCATTCTTCCCGGCGCCGCCCCAACCGTGCCGGTCGTGAAGGACGGTGTTATCACGGTCAAGGGTCTTACTTACGATCTCGATTCCAAAAAGATCCACACCGACCCGATCGGCCCCATTGTATTGGAAAACATTCGCCTCGAACGCGTGCGTGACCTTGCCTACATACTGGTCGAAAGCGGTCACGACGATATCCGTAAGCTGCTGGACGACCTGCGTACGGTGACGGGACCCGTATCCGGCACCGTCGCGCTGGGAGGGACGCTGGACGAGCCGCAGGCAGACCTGACCTGGTCCGCCAAACAGCTTCATGCCAAAGGCTATGAGATTACTTCCGTCACCGGCAGCGCCTATGTGGATAAGAATAAGGTGGTATACCCTTCTCCCGCCACGCCGGGCATCAAGCTTAAGATCGACAGCCCGAATGTCGATTTACAGTCTCCCGCGGATTCGCGCATACGAAACGTAACGGTGGAATTCGATCGTGACGGCCGCCGTGGCCACATATTCACGACGAAGAATGCCGATGTCGTGGATACCGAGCCGGTCCCGGCGGATATCAGTGTCAATAATATCAATCTCCAGTTTCTCCAGCAGGTGCTCGACCCGGGCATTGTTAGCCGAATCGACGGCCTTGGCGACGTGGGAATCACGGCGAGGGGCCTGACCACAACGCCCTCGATCGAGTTTTCGGCAAACTTTCGAAAGATTGCGATCCACAGCGCGCTGGATACCAAGGCTCCAATCACAATCGACCATCTCGATCTGATCCAGGGCTCCGTGGAAGAGGGCCTGGTGAAGATCGGCAGCTTGCGAGCTATCAAGACCGATCCGCAGACCGGCATGCCGTACGAGGCGACTATCACTGCCGATCTGAAGGGATTTACGTATCAGTCACCCTTCCTGCCCGACGACGCTAAGCTGTCGGTTAAAGGCGGAGTCTCCGTTGCGTTTCTGGCATCTGCCGTTCCCACTCTTCTCCGGCATACAAGCCGCGGTGATATCACGGTCAGCGCCGATGTGATAAGCCTGCGTGAGAAACAGTCGGTTTCGGGCGAGATCAACCTGAATATCCCGCGACTGGAGAGCCACTCGGCGGCGACCGGCATCCAGGATCTGATTGCCCGACTGACCTTTGCGAATGATAGGGTCACCGTGGCGGACTTCACGGCACATACCTACATTTTCGGCCGTCCGAAAGACGCGGATGACGAGCTGCCCGTCGCGGCTCGCAATGGATCGGTCGCCGCAAGCGCCGCCGCCGTCAAACCACCTCCTGCCAGGAAAACGTCCCCGAAAGCGAAAATAGTGGAGATCGCGGAAAACGATCCGAAGCGCCGAGGCTCGGAGATACGACTCACGGGAAGTCTGCCTCTAGGTTTCCGAAACAACGCCGCGACCGGAGCGAATGACGGCATATTCGTGCGTATCTTCGACCGAAACGAAGTCCCTGCCGTCGTCGCGACCGCACCGGTGAAGGGTAAGCCGACCCGGAACGCAAACTCCAGGAAGGTCGCATTCACCTTTAACGAAGATCCGCTTCCCGGCAGCAAGAATGGACTCGTGCGCGGGACTATTCGCACGGATACCGATCGCCCGCTCCGAATTCTTGGAACCGCCAAGGACCCGGTACTTTCCGGCAGGCTTACGCTCTACAACGCACTTGTAACGCCGCCCGCGGAACAGAAGCCCGGCACGTTTACGATACCGATCCTTCCAAGCTTCGACCTCGCATTCCGCCTAGGGCCGGACGTAAGGATAAGGACGCCGCAGCTCGACGCCCTGGTGGCCACCAGACAGGATATCCAGGCGCACGGCCGCCTGCTGCAGGCCAACACGGACCTCTCGCTCGACGGTACGATCCTCATCACCGAAGGAAAGCTTAAACTCCCCACGGCGACCTTTAACGTCCTGCCCGGCGCATCGATCCACGTCAACTATCCCACCAAGGAGGCGGGCGCGGATGTCCTGGGAATGAATATCGAATTGAAGGCGCGTGGCTCAGTGGTCGCCCGCTCCCAATCCGGCGTGCGAAAGAAGTACCAGGTAACGGTATCGGCGCGCGGACCGCTCACCGGTGATAACATCGATCCTATCACGGGGCGTTCCAACCTTGCCTTGAGCTTCGAAACCAGCCCCAACGATCTGGCATCCACGCAGCAGCTTCTTACGGAGCGATTGGCAGGCGCTATTATCGGCGTAGACTCGCTCGATCAGGCGGGGCGGAACCCCGGGCAAGCGTTTGCAAATGTTCTGTCGGGAGTATTGACGGGATCGGTGCTTCCGGGAATATTCGACAAGACCGCCGCAAGCCTGGGTTTCGAGGAGCTGGCCATTGGTTACGATCCCATCGATCGGCTTACGCTTAACATTAGCCGTCACCTTTTTGGTCCGCTCTATGTAAGCTACTACCGGACGCTGAACGCAACGCAGGAGAGGTATGACCTCAAGTTAAGTTTCCGATTTAAGGATCGATACCAGATTTCATTCGACCTTGACGAGCAGCATACACAGAAATTACTCCTTGAGGGAGTCTGGAAATTCTGAATTAGAGTATAATGAGTCGTCAGTTGTCTGCATCGTCCACCCTAACTCTTCATTCGAAAGTCTATTTCTGACCGGAAGTCACTTTTTCTGCGAGACGACCTCTAACCCTGTAACAAACACGATTGCCTGTCGTCGTAGACAAACAGAATGGCGGAGGAGAGGCGTGTTCGGAAACAACTCCACGCTCCATTCGAACACTCCACGCGGGAAAGGGTTATGCCGGTGCAGGGAATTTTCGACGCCGTGCAGTTGCCGGGACACAGTTTTCCGGGTTCAGCCTCCCTACGAGTGGGCCGCTGCGAATGTACCGATGCGGCGGCAGACAGCCGGTCAAAGTGCAATCCGGAAGAGGCGCGCCACATGGCCGGCGTCACGGCTGACAGGGACAGACACCGACCCATGACCGCTCAGACGCCGGACGAAGCCGATAGGAACCCGGATTTTGACGCGATTCACGTACTCTATCAAAAGAAGATTTTCAATGCGATCTATCGGTTCATAGGCGATTACGACGAGGCGACGGATCTCACGCAGGAGACGTTCATCAGCGCCTTCAAGCACTATGACCGTTTT
Source organism: Chthonomonadaceae bacterium (assembly GCA_043734985.1). GTDB lineage: Bacteria > Armatimonadota > Chthonomonadetes > Chthonomonadales > Chthonomonadaceae > DATGJU01. The sequence continues at coordinate 10,382 of JAYTEU010000054.1, read as the reverse complement.
CGCGGAGACTCCAAGGTCTTTACCTGGCTTTATCAGATCGCCCGCAACCTCTGTATCAATCGGGTACGGCAGCGCGAGCGGCAGCGCGCATTGCGGATCGAGTCGCTCGATCAGCCACGGGATCTCGACGACGACGGAATGACCCGCGAGATCGCCGACAGCAGCCAGGCTCCCCACGCCATCCTGGAAAAGAAAGAGCTCCAGCAGCGGCTACGGGCGGCGGTAGAGGCTCTCCCACCCGACTATAGGGAAGTAGTTCTGCTTCGCGAATACCATAATCTCTCCTACAATGAGATCGTCGAAGCGACCGGCTTGACGCTGGAGAACGTAAAGACGAGGCTTTCGCGTGCAAGAGCAATGCTGCGGCGTAAACTCGAACCCTACTATCGGATGTAATCGAAGGTAGACGAAAAGTGCGCGACACGACCTACCGCGAACCCGGCTTGGACCGGAGTTTTCTGATTTGATTCACGGAGCTAACCCACGAATGAAACTACGTATCCGGAAGAGACCGTTTCCGTTCCGGCAGGCGCATCTGCCCGCAGTCGGACTGGGTCTGCTCACTCTGGCGGGCGGACAGGCCACGGCTCAGGACGCTGCCGGGAAGTCGAGCTTCGCGCAAAGCAAGGCCGCCGTAGGTCTTGGCATGGCGTCGCTTGTCGAACGAGCCGTGGCGCCTCAGAACCTGGCAGAACCGCCACAGACCGACGCGAAGAAGCCTGCTCCCGCGGAACAGCCTGCACAGGCTCAGGCGCCGGCGCGGCAGCCCGCCCCCGCGCCCCTTCAGATCCCCGCTGCCGGACCGACCATCGAGGAGATCGTCGTCGTCGGCAACAAAGTCCTCAACTCGGATGCGATCGTTACCGTGGGTACGCATAAGGTCGGAGAACCGTGTACGACCGAGGTTCTGGCGGATATTCGAGACAAACTGGCCAAGAGCGGTAACTTCGGTATGCACCATCCGGAACAGCCGGAGAAGTGGGTAACGGTTCAGTCGGAAGATCGTCCGAACAACAAGTGCAAAGTCACCATTACGGTCGACGAAAACGACGCGGTCAACGGGGGCATTTCCGTTTCCGGCTCAGGCCCGATCAAGGCGGGAGAAATCAAGGCGCTGATCACCAAGACCACTGTCTACAACGTGGAACAGATCGCGCTGGACGCGCAGAGTATTATCGACCTGTACAACAAAAAGGGATTCTCTATCGAATTCGGCCGCGACCTAGGCATGGACCCGAGCAATCCGGGCGTACTGGTCATTCCCATCCTAGTGACGCGCGTCGACGATATCGTTTTTCCCAAGAAACACAAGACCAAAGACTATGTGATTCTGCGGGAGATGAAGACCAAAAAGGGCGACTATTTCAACCGAAAGATCTTCTACGAAAAGGACCGGGCGCGCCTGATCAACCTGGACCTTTTCGACGATGTGAATTTTACCGAGCAGACGGTGGGTGCCGGTACGGGGCGCGTCAAGCTGATTATCAGCCTTGTCGAAAAGAGGACGGGCAGCATCTCCGCGGGCGTTGGCTACAGTAACCGCCAGCAGCTCATCGGCCGTGCCGAGGTCAGCGAAACCAACTTCGGCGGCCGTGGAGAGGGCATCAGCCTCCTCTGGGAGACCGGCGGCGCCGCCAGCCGAAACAGCATCGAGCTCGGATACACCCGGCCGTGGCTGGACAAGCATCAGACGGCGCTTCAGATCAATCTATTCGATAAGACGGTGTACCGCTTCTCGAACTCGCTCCAAAGCGGGGGGGCGACCTTCTCGACCGGCAGCTCCAACCGCTACAACGAACAGCGACGGGGCGGCACGGTCACCATCAGCCGACCAATTCGGGACTCCATTCGGCTGGCGCTGACGGGCCGCGCAGAGAACGTTCATACCGATCCGCTTGCCCTCAGCGGCGTGAATACGGAGATCATTCAGGACGGCCCGATCTACTCGCTCGGCGCTTCGCTTCTCAGGGATACGCGAGACCTGGTGCTGGACCCGGTAGCGGGCGGCTATCAGAACCTCAGCATCCAGGCAGGCCACGCGGACCTCAATAAGATTATCAACTCGAACGGATTTCCGGTGTCTCAAGCCATAACCGGACCCGTTAGTTTCAGTAAGGGCTCCCTGGAGTTCCGACAGTATGTAAGCCTGCAAGGCCGCCGCAAGCACCTTACGGACGAGAAAAGCGCTATCGCGCTGCGGTTTCTCGCCGGTTCGGCGCTCGGCACGCTGCCGTTCTTTGAACAGTTCTTTGTTGGAGGCGCGGAGACTCTGCGCGGTTACCGGGAGGATCGATTCTGGGGAAAGTACATGTTCCTCGGCTCTGTCGAGCTTCGCCAGCCGCTCGCGCGACGGCTCAAGGGCGTCCTCTTCATGGACGTCGGCGATGCCTGGGGTGGCAACTACTCCAACGTGAGTCTCGAAGGCTTTAAGCAGACGGGCTTCCAGCCCAGAGTCGGTGTCGGGCTCGGAATTCGAGTCGGTACTCCCCTCGGTCCCATTCGATTGGATTATGGGATCGGGTCCGAAGGCGGACGCACGCACTTCAGCATTGGAAACGTTTTTTAAGGCGACCGTTCGGGCATTGTCCCACAAGGGCGCCGATGCGCCACCCTCGTTCGCGCTTGCGACGGGCGTTCCTATCTGCTATAATAGCGGGGCACGCTCCGGTGCGCCATCGCTTAAATGCGAGGGTTGAAAGGAATTCGAACCTCAATGGAAAATTCATCGAACAGCGCAAGTGGGCTGTTTTTTATTCGCGCCACCGTACTAGCCGCGATCGTCATGGGGATCGTCGCGTCGCTCACGGCGGCAGGTGCGGGACAGGACAAAAACGGCCTGCGGATCGCCGTGGTTAACCCGGGCCGGCTCCTGTCCGAGTATAAGTATGCGCAGACCTCGACAAGCACGCTGGAGAAGAAGGACGGCGAAGCCAAGCTGGCCATTGCCACCTGGACGCGCTATCCCTTACTGACCGTTTCCGATCAGGACACGCTCGCGAAGCTCATCCAAAAGGAAAACACACCCGGAGCGGATATGTCCAAAGGCGAGAAGGATCAGTTGCAGGCCCTAAAGACCAAGCATGACAACCTCGTGAAAGAGTATCAGGAGCTGTTGGGCAAACCGAACGGCCAGACTACCGCACAGGATTCCGATCGCTTGACGGCGCTCGGCAAGCTGAAGAGCGATGCCGAGAACAGGATCAAAGCCAAGCAGGCGGATGCAACCACCGAGATAAATAAGCTGCAGGAAGACTTCAATCTGAAGATCGATAAGGATGTCCGTGAATCGCTTAATAAGGTCGCGAAAGAAAAAGGACTAAACCTCGTGTTCAGCAGTCAGGTCGTGCTCTTCGCGGACACTGACATCACTGACGACGTTATCAAGAATTTGAATGCCAAACCGAACGGAAAGTAGCGGCATTTGCCGGTAGCGGAGAGAGTAGCTTCAGTGTCACAATTGGGACGGCGTGCAATCGCAAAGGATGGACGTTTCGTCGCAATGCTGTCGCTGATAATATGGGGGGGCGCAGGCTGCAGCCAAACTCCGCTGCCGGTCGCGCCCCATCGTTATGTAAGGCTGGATGCCCTCCTGGCGCTTCACCCATCATGGGCGCAAGTGCAATCCCTCGACAAGGAGCTCGCGCGCCTCAAAACCGCGCCCCAGCAAGCGGGAGCGCTGGTTTACGAGCCACACGCCGCGGAACCGCTTTTCACGCCTCGGATATCGGCGCCCGCGAATTTGGCAAAGGAACGAGCGGCGCAGATCGAGCTTGACGCCAGACGCTACCTGGAAAGCTTTCGCAGGTCGATTGCAAGCGTCAATCAATCCGTATTAGCTGGAGAACGGCGTAGAGAGCAGCGGCGAGCCGATGCAGCCGTAGCGACACGCCTCGCGGAGGAAGCAAAGCGCCTCCAGGCTGTCAATGACGTCAAGCTATTCGCGATCCGTCATCGAATCCAAAGTTTGATCCTACAGGATGTAGTGGTCAAGTCCCAAGTTCAAGATCTCGCTCAGGCTCGCGCCGCAGACATCACGCCGCTTCGAACTGCGCAAGCCGAACATGCCGCGATCTTAAAGGAGGTCTCCGGTCTCAGGGCCGAGGATGCAGCCATTCGAAGCCAGAATGTCGCCCTGGAGACGCAGCGTAAGCGGGATACCTTCTATCGCGAGGAGATGGCGCGCGGCAGAGAGCGGATCGCAAAGCGCGAAGAGGAGCTTAAAGTCGAAATGAGGGACAAGGTTGCCGGGGCCATGAAGCGCAATCGTGATACTGCAATACCGCCGCCGGTGACTCCGACGCTGCCGCCGATCGATCCTCGAACGACGCCGCTTCCTTTGCCGACCGAAACCGCCGCGCTGTTCGTCGCCAACCAGACCGTTGTTCAGCCGGCTCTCGCTCGTCAGGCGATCCTCTGGGAAGCGCAGCGGACCGCTATCATCGATGAAATTCGAGCCGACACCAAGAAGGCCGTGGAGCAGTCAGCATCGGGGAGAGGGTGGAAGCTTGAGCCTGGGCCTATGCCCGGTGCATTCGACGGCACCAAAGAGGCTGCGGAAGACCTCCGGGCGCAGTGGCGGATGACGCCTACGCCATAGGTGCAGTAAGTGTAAGTGAAAACTGGGAACAAGGGTAGCGATGCAATTCGAACTGGGGGCGTTGGCCTCCAAGCTTAGCGGCGTGATTAGGGGCGATTCCGGTGTGACGATTACCGGCGTATCCGGGCTGGAAAATGCGGAGCCTGGCGACCTGGTGTTTGCCGAGGCGCCTCGCTTCCTGCTTGCGGCGTTGAAGGGAAGAGCGTCAGCGGTGATCGTCACGCCCCAACTCGCGGAGATTGCTCGCGAATCGCTAAAACCCCTTCTGGAAGTCGAGCGCCCACGTGTCTCATTCGTACAGGTTCTCCAGATGTTCGCGCCGCCCCGCAATTATGAGCCGGGCATCGACGCCTCGGCACGCGTCGGAGAGGGAACGAAGGTCGGCGCGGGCGTGCATATCGGCGCGAACGCGGTCGTCGGTGAGGGTGTTGTCCTCGAAGACGGCGTAGCGCTGCTGCCCGGAGTGTTCATCGGAGAGGGCTGTTCGATCGGAGCGGGAACTACCATCCATCCCAACGCGGTTCTCTATCGCGAGGTCAAAATCGGCAGAGGGTGTATCCTCCACGCAGGCTGCGTAATCGGCGCGGATGGGTTCGGGTATGTGCCGGTCGATATGCGCGCGATGAAAGTTCCGCACCTGGGAACCGTCGAAATCGGCGACGACGTTGAGATCGGCGCTAACACCTGTATCGACCGTGCCAAAACCGGTGTTACGCGCGTTGGATCGGGCACCAAGATAGACAACCTCGTCCATATCGCTCACAATGTCACCGTCGGCTTAGGGTGTCTTATTGTCGCGCAGGCCGGTGTCGCGGGCAGTGTCAGCATCGGAAACGGAGTTGTGCTGGGTGGGCAGGCGGGCCTGAAGGACCATATCACACTGGGTGACGGCAGCCGCGTCGGCGCTCAGGGAGGCGTCATCGGCAACGTGGACGCCGGAGTTACGGTCTCTGGATACCCGGCGCGACCCCATCAGGAAAAGATGCGCGAGCTAGGCGCCCTGACGTCACTGCCCGATGCTCTTAAGCGACTGCGCACACTGGAGAAGCGCCTGGCCGCGATCGAGGCGCTGCACGCTCCTGGCCAGAGCTCAGTCAGTTCCGGGCCCGGGGAGCACGCCGGAGATCCGGGCGTACCAGTCATACCCGAAGACGGTGAGCTCGGCGAATACGAAGGCCAGAGCGGCCCCCCGCTCGACGTGGGACCGGTGGGCTGATGCTAAACCAACAAACGATTGGGCAGGCGTTCGAATTCGAGGGCGTCGGAATACATACGGGCGTAGTCGCGCGCGTAGTAGTATCGCCTTCGGAACACGGCGCAGGCAGAGTGTTCATCACCAAAGGCGTGACGATCCCCGCTCAGGTCCAATATGTTATCGACACGCGTAGATCCACGACGCTTGGCCGCGACGGAGTTACTCTCAGCACCGTAGAGCACCTCCTCTCCGCTCTCGCAGGCAGCGGTGTGGACAACTGCACGATCGCAGTCGAGGGTCCCGAAATCCCGATCCTGGACGGAAGCGCGCTGCCCCTCATCGAGGCCATTGTGTCGGCCGGTGTGGTGGCACAGGACGCGCCCGCGCGTGTCCTCGGCCTGCGGGCGCCGGTATCCGTCACTATCGGCGCTTCCGAGATGCGCGCGGAGCCGGCGGACCGATTTCTGCTTCAGGTGACGACGGAGTTCGCGGAGTGGCCGGAGGGCAAGACGACCATAACCATCGATAGCCCGGACGGAATACCGGCCGGATACACCGACCTCATCGCCCCGGCGCGGACGTTCGCCTTCCGTCGGGAAGTGGAAATGTTGATTGCCGCGGGATTGGCCAAGGGCGGATCGCTCGACAATGCGCTGATCATCGAGCCGCCGGACACATTTTCATCGGCGCTCCGAGTGCCGGACGAATGGTGCGCGCACAAGCTGTTGGACGTAATCGGTGATTTGGCCCTTCTGGATGCAAGGCTGGCGATGGCGATCTATGCGGATCGGCCCGGTCACGGCATTAACACCGCGCTGGCTCAAAATATTTTTGCACATTGCCACGAATAGATGCCATTTTGATACCTTGGGAGACAGAATGATCGAGATGTTGGACTGCGACGTTATCAGAGCTATCTTGCCTCACCGCTATCCTATGCTGCTCGTGGATAGGGTGATTGAGCTTGAGCCGGGCATTCGCGCGGTGGGAATTAAGAACGTCACGATGAACGAGCCCTTTTTTCAAGGGCATTTCCCCGGTATGGCAGTGATGCCTGGCGTGCTCGTAATCGAGGCGATGGCGCAAGTTGCCGGAATAATGATGCTCACCTGTGAGCAGTATCGCGGCATGATTCCCTTCATCGCTTCCATCGACGGCATCCGATACTATCAGCCCGTAGTCCCCGGCGATACGCTCACAATCGAAGCCACCGTCGTCTGGGTACGTTCCCATGTTGGCAAGGTCAGCTTTCTGACGCGGGTCGGCTCGAAAGTCGTAGCGAAGGGTGAAATGAAATTTGCATTGAAAGCGCCGCCGCCGTCTCCGGCAGCCAGGCTCCACAGCCATGGCTTTTTCCCCCTTGATGAGGAAACCGGAAAGCAGGGAGAATGAGCACCGTGCCTGTCCCGCGCATTCACCCCACGTCCGTCATCCATCCCTCCGCGCAGATCGACGCCAGCGTTGAGATCGGACCGTTTTGCGTCGTCGGCGAGAACGTTTCGATTGGGCCCGGCACCGTGCTCCACCCGAGCGCGCACATTCTTCAGAACACGCGAATAGGGCGCAACTGCCAGATATTCAGCGGCGCCGTCATCGGCGGGCCGCCGCAGGACTACAAGTTCAAAAACGAAGAGACCTACGTCGAGATCGGCGACGACAACATCCTTCGCGAATTTGTGACCATCCATAGAGCCACCGGAGAGGGCGAGGTAACGCGAATCGGCTCCGGTAATATGGTCATGGCGTATGCCCACATCGGCCACAATTGCGATATAGGCGACCGGATCATCATCGCCTCCTATGTCGGTATCAGCGGGCATGTGACGGTGGAAGACGGTGTCAACTTTGGCGGCAACTGCGGCATTCACCAGTTCTGCCGAATCGGGACGCTAGCCATGGTCGCCGGAAAGTCCGGTATCATAAAGGACGTGCCTCCGTATATGACTGTAAGCGGCGTACCCGCGACTGTAATCGATGTCAACTGGCGGGGCCTCCGCCGGGCAGGCGTGGCTGCCAAGGTCCGTGGCGAGGTGCGCGCCGCCTACAAGCTGCTCTACCGGTCGAACTTGAACCAGTCGCAGGCCCTGGAGGCGATCGAAGAAGAGATCGAGCACAGCCCTGAACTCGACCATCTGTTGGCCTTCATCAGAAATACCCGTGAAGGCACCAATGGACGCGGAAACTCGACCAATTAGCCCCGAGGCTTCCGACTTGGCGGCCCGGCGCGGGCTCGCAACCTAAAGCGCGGAGGCGCCGTGAATATCGCGATCTTTGCCGGAGAAGTATCGGGAGACCTCATCGGCGGCGCGCTCGCTCGTGAGATCCTCCGAACCGTTCCCGACGCCAAAATCTGGGGCGTCGGCAGCGATTCCATGCGCGCAGCGGGAGTGGATCTCATCGAAGACAGCGCGTCCTGGGGCGCTATCGGAATTACCGAGGCGCTCACCAAGGTCCCCCAGCTTTTGTTTCGCGCGGCTCCGAAGATGCGGGCCAGAGTGCGCGCCACCCCGCCTGACGTCGTAGTCCTCATCGATTTCGGTGCGTTTAATGTCCGTGCCGCCCGGTACTGCAAGGAGCTTGGCCTCAAGGTCGTATACTACATGCCCCCGGGCACCTGGCGCAGGAGCGGCTCCAAGGGCGCGGAGCTTGCCGCCCTCACCGATCTCCTGATCGTGCCGTTTCCCTGGGCGGAAGAGCGTTATCGCGCGCTGGGCGCGAAAGTGGTCAACGTCGGCCACCCTATGCTCGAGCGCGTGCGGTCTGAAATGACGCGCGCGGAGTTCGCCGGGCATTTCGGGATGGACCCCGCCGCGCCCATCATCGGTCTGCTTCCCGGCAGTCGCAAGCAGGAAGTCTCCCATCTCATGCCTGCCCTTCTCGACGGCGCGCGCCGTATTCACCGCCAGGTGAAGGACGCGCAGTTCGTGGTCGGCGTCGCTCCCTCGATCTCCCTCGACATGATGCGCGAGTACCTAACCGATCACGCCGAAATCCGCGACCGGCTCAGCGAGCTGTGGCACGAGTTCGCGCAGGAGGCGGAGTCGAAGGTCTGGAAGCCCGTGCAGCGCACCGCAAATGCGCTCACCCCGCACGGTCAGCGCAGAATGGTCACCGTGGGAGGCGTGATCGTTTCGGAAGACACCTTTAAGGAGCGACTCGACGAACAGCGCAAGGAGACGGAGCGCCGAAACAAGCTTGGGCTGCCCCCGATCGTTCTCGCCAAGGGCCTCACCTACGAGGTGATGGCGCACAGCGACGTGCTGCTGCTCTGCTCCGGCACCGCGACCCTGGAGGCAACTCTGTTTGAGACCCCGATGGTGATCCTCTATAAGGGCTCGAAGATCATGGAGATTGAGTACTACTTGCGCGGCTTTCACAAGTCCATAGCGCACATCGGGCTGCCCAATATCCTCGCCGACCGCCGCATCGTCCCCGAGCTTATCCAGCGTGAGGCAACTCCGGAGGCCATTGCGGACCACGCGCTCAAACTGCTCAACAACCTGGAAACTCGTCACGCCACGAAGTCGGAGCTGCGGGCGCTTCGCGTGGCGTTGGGCGATCCGGGCGCAAGCGCGCGCGCGGCCCGCCTCGTCCTTCAGATCGCGGCGGGAAGCGCATGAACCTCGACCAGATGCTCCAGGATCACTTTGGGTTCGACGCGTTCCTGCCGGGGCAGCGCGAGGCCATCGAGGCGCTGCTCGCGCACGGCCGGGCGCTCGCGGTCTTCCCAACGGGCGGAGGCAAGTCGCTCTGTTACCAGCTTCCCGCCCTCGGCCTGGAAGGCGTGACCCTCGTAGTCTCGCCCCTGATCGCCCTCATGAAGGACCAGATCGATTTCCTCACCCGTCGCGGAATTCCGGCGGCGCGCCTGGATGTCTCCGTCACCACCGAGGAGTGGAGAAATGTCGCCGACCGGCTACGGAACGGCACGCTCAAGCTGCTCTACGTGGCGCCGGAGCGCTTCAACAACGAACGGTTCCTCGCGAGCATTCAGCGGCTCCGCATCTCCCTATTCGCCATAGATGAGGCGCACTGTATCTCCGAATGGGGCCACAACTTTCGCCCGGACTACCTGAAACTCGCGGATACCGCGCGCGCAATTAAGGCCGAGCGCGTCCTCACGCTTACCGCGACCGCAACCCCTGCCGTCGCCGCGGACATTCGCGCCGCCTTCGATATCCCGGAGGCCGCCGCCATTATCACGGGTTTCTACCGGGGCAACCTGAACCTCGCGACCAGCCCCGTCAGCGCCTCCGGCCGGGACGCCCTGCTTCTGAAACGCCTCAACTCCCGTAAGCCCGGCTCTACGATCGTCTATGTTACCTTACAGAAAACAGCGGAGCGCCTCGCCAACACGCTCCGCGCCGAGGGATTCCCGGCCGCAGCCTATCACGCCGGAATGGAGGCGGACGAGCGCTCGGCCGTGCAGGAGCGCTGGATGGCCTCCGACCGAGGCATCGCCGTCGCTACGATCGCATTCGGCATGGGTATCGACAAATCGGACGTGCGCTACGTCTACCACTACAATCTGCCGAAGAGCCTGGAGAGCTACAGCCAGGAGATAGGGCGCGCGGGCCGCGACGGCAAAAA
>JAYTEU010000053.1:0-1846 GCA_043734985.1 Chthonomonadaceae bacterium | reverse complement strand
CTGACCGTCTCTTCGCCGCCTCCGTTCGTCTCGATAGGATCACTGGCCGCCTGAAGGTAGTCGGCGAAGTGAGCGCGCGTGTGTACCTGTAGCTCTGCTTTCTTCTGCTGGAGATACTGCGCGACCTTTGCCTCGCGCGCCTGCTTTTCGCGGTCGAAGGCCGCCATCGCCGTCCGGGCTTCTGGGCCGGTGAGAAGAGGCGTGGTCTTCTCGGTGGAGGCCGCGAAGACGCCGTAAAGCGAGTAGTAGTCTTTTGTGGGAACCGGGTCGAACTTGTGGTCGTGGCAGCGAGCGCAGGTCACCGTCAGCGCCTGTGTACCGCGCATCACCACGTCTATTCGATCGTCCATAATATCGGGCTCGCCGTTCAGGGAGCGCGGACCCAGTGTCAGGAAGCCAAGCGCGGCCAGCGGCCTCCGGTCGTCGCCGAGCGGCACTTGGTCGGCCGCGATCTGGTAGAGCAGAAACTTGTCGTAAGGGAGGTCCGCGTTGAGCGAGCGGACCACCCAATCGCGATAAGTAAACGCGAACGGGTAGCGGCTGTCGTCGCCCAGCAGCCCCGGAAGATTGGAGCCGCGCGTATCGGCGTAGCGGGCAATGTCGAGCCAGTAGCGGCCCCACCGCTCCCCATATCGAGGCGACGCGAGCAGGCGATCCACGACGTGCTCCCACGCGCCGGGCGACGTGTCAGCATTGAAAGCGTCGACTTCCGCGGCAGTGGGCGGCAGTCCGGTAAGGTCGTAGGTCACACGGCGAATTAGCGTTATCTTATCCGCGCCCGGACCGGGCAAAATGCCCTTTGCCTCCTGCGCGGAAAGGAGGAAGGCATCGATGGGATTGCGAACCCAATTGGCGGCCCGAACCTGCGGAACCGGCGGCTTGACGACCGGCCGAAACGACCAGTGCTTGCGGGCAGCATCCAGCAGCGCTGCCTCGCCTTCGTGCGTCTCTTTGATGATTCCGGCGGGCCAGGGCGCTCCTATCTTGACCCAATGCGTCAGCGAGTCGATGTCCTTGGCGGAGAGTTTGCCCTGCGGCGGCATCTTCACCGCGCCGTCATAACGAATGGCCTGGATCATGGCGCTCTGGGCCGTATTGCTGGGCACAACGGGCATCCGACCTTTCGCCGAAGGCCGGACAATTGCGCCCGCGGAATCGAGCCGTATCCCGCCGAACTGCATCCGGCTGCCGTGGCAGTTGTAACAGCGCTCCGCAAGCACGGGGCGAACGCGGCTCTCGAAGAATTCGGCCTGCTCCGAAGACGGGACCAAGGGCGCAGGGGTCTGGGCGAGGACAGGCGTAAGGATTGCGCCTAGCAAAGCGCCAACAAAAATCCCGAATCGTTCCAACGACATAATCCTTCTCTCCAACCTGCGAGCGGAACTATGTGCCGTTTGACGAAACGCCTATTTGCCGCGTTTCACCTTCTCGCCGCGAATGGCGTCGAAGAGGCAATCGTTCGGAACGATTCAATAGTAGTAGGCGCTGGCGTGCGTATGCCTGGCGAAAGAATTCTCGCCTGTAGAATCGTCAGCCTCCTGGTGGCGTGACGTAACGTCCCTGCCGCCGACAAGCGATTCCGACCGTCTCACGGACTTCAGATATTTGCTGGGATTCGAGCGGGCCTCGATACGATCGGCGATATGTCGCTCGTGCCAGACGGACAATCGGACGACTTTGCTCAACGACCAGCGGACTCCATTGGAAGCCACGGTGATTTCGTGACCCTCTGTGTACAGCGCCGTTATCGCGGTCTCGAACATCGCTCGTGTGCGGGCCAGTTTGGACAATGGGTCCGGGTGGCTAGGGACTGAGGGTACTCTCCCGATGCGGCCCAGCATCGCAG
>JAYTEU010000052.1:0-12149 GCA_043734985.1 Chthonomonadaceae bacterium | reverse complement strand
TCAGTCTTCCGCATCGTCGGCCGCAGCCACCCGCTTCTCAAACTTGGTCATCTCAACTACGAGCAGCGCGTGCAGCGGCGGATCGTTGACTTCGGACTCCGCAAGCGCAGTTAACAACACCTCGAAACCTTCGATAGGACAGCCTTCGATCAGGAATTTGCGCGCCCGTGCCCCGATCTTAAAGGCCACCAACTCCTTCGGGCCAGGCGGGACTTTCGTCATTGGGGTTCGTCCGACGAGTCTGCCTCTCGGTCCGGCCATGTGCCTCGTGAAATGTCAGGCGCGGTTTCGGGCGGTGTGGTGATCGGGCGAATGTCCGCGGCACGAATGTCCGTGGGTTCGGCATTTACGTTCCCCGTAAGGACCGCAGCAACAATTGGGTCGCCTGCCTTGCCTTCATCGGCGGTGACTGCGTCGTCCATCTCGTCAGGGCGACGCCTGCCGCGACCGCGGCCACCCCGCCTTCGCCTCCGTCTGCCCGCTGTTAGAAGCTCCGCGTCGGGCAGGAGCGCCGCCAGGCGCGCCTCCGCCTCAGCCGGGTCGCCAAGGGTTGTGACCACATCGCCGCTGTCGTCTTCTTCTTCAAACTCGTCCAGACTTAGACCTTCGATCTGGCTCAAATCCAGGCTCAGCACGGCCTGAAGCGTTTCCATATCCGAACTCATAGCGGCGATAGGTTCCGGCCGGGCGGGCGGGGGCGCGACCTGGGGCTGAGGCTGAGACTCCGGCGGCTTCGCCGGAGATTGCTTTTGAATGGGTGGCGGTGCAACATTGAGATTGGGCAGGCCCAAATCCATAAACATTCTGACCGACCCAATACAAAGCGTTCGCGTGGCGCCCGCCTTCAGGAAGAATCGATGTTCCCGTAGATCCTCGGCCACCAGCCGCCCTTCCGTGAGATCGTAAATTGCCGACGATTCGGGAACCCGTACGGCCCGGTGCCCATCCCGATTGGCGTGAACCGTTATCCAGTTGTTCCCGATGTAGGCTACGTCCTCGCCCCCGGTCCATAAATGTACGCCCGCGAATTTGCAGATGCCTCGGAACAGTTCCCAAGTTAGAGCCGGCTCACCCACGAAAACGGTCTGCCAGTTTCCACACTTTTTGACAGCGATCGACGGCAGTCCTGAGCCAAGATACTCGGCAATTACCGTTGCAGTCGGATCTTCCACGTAGAACGAAGGATTCAACCGCTCTCGAACGCCGATCTCTCGCGCCGTAAGCCCCTCAGTAACCGGATGCCTCTGTTCGATGACGCGAGACCCGATCTCCGAGTTCCACTCCTGTTGGCGAAGGGTCAGCCCAAGGGCCCCGCTCGCACTCTCTTCCATGGCGCCACCGATCTGCGGCCTTGCTTCGCACGAGCCGGGTGCGTACATCCACGCCAGTGTCCTACCCCCGCTCTGAAGCTTTTCCGCGATAGCGGACCGCTGGTCCACGGACAGCCGAAACGGATTCACGAAGAGATAGAGCTTTGCGTCCACCGGGAAATCCGGATTGACCACGTCATCCTGTAAGTAGACTTTGTAGTCTACCCCCGATCGCTGAAGCAGCTCGCGAACTCCACCGGTGATCTTCCTAAAGAACGCTTCTCCCCGCTGAACATGCAGAAGACTCTGCTCATCCACCAGGACAATAACGTCTGCGGGCCGCCGTTGACTTCCAGCGCCCATTACCGATCGGTACTGCTCCGTAAACGAGGCGATTCGGTCCCACAAGCCGTCATCGTCGAGCCAACCTTCGCCCCAAAGATCCATAAAACCGATTCCGGTGTCTGTGGAGAACGCTCGGCCCATGCTGCGCGCGTAGGCCTGTTCCGTCTGTAAGCGGTCAGTCAGTCTAGGGTTGAAGTCTTCCGGATCCTGTTGCACGGGAGCCAGAAAGGTTTTTGTGTCGTCTTCGGACAGCCACATCTTGCCATGGAGGTGAATGGAACCCACCGGCGCCGGCAGGGAAGCGGCGCCACCGGGCTTTCGGTCGCGATAAGAAGGCGGACCGCAGATGAGATCGACATCGGGTGAATCCAACAGGCGACTCAGCGCCAGGTGTCCACTGTACCCGTGCCCAAATTCAAACGTGTATCCGTAACAGACGGAAACGAGCGCTCGATCGTCGGCTGCGCGTTTAACGGCTCCCGCGAGCGCCACAAGGCGGTCAGCAGTGCTTTCCGACGTGAATTCATTGAAGTCAATCGAGCTGCGCTCTCGTCGCGTTTCGAAAAATGCACGCTGTGGGTTTGGTTTGGCTACGACCGGTGGAATCTCCGCCGTGTGGAACTGAACGTTGCCGTCGTACCATGCGGCACGAAGCGCAACTAGGCTGCCTTTATACTTCTCTTTGAGCCAATCCCGGAACGCCTCGCGATTCGCCATGCTGCGGTCGTAACCCTGGTCCGCGGGTTGGAACCATTCGCCACGCTCAAGGTGGTACCCGAAGATCCTATTGCTCCACTCGTATTCCTGGAGATGCGCAACCAGGATCGCAATCGCGTGCTCGGCCTCGCGCCAGAATCGCTCGCTTGTGAGCGACGGATCGCTGGAGGGTCCATCGACATATGTGGCCATGTCCGTGGGATATTCACGTTTCCAGCCGCGAGCGGGTACGAAGACGATCCTTGGCATCACGTAGCCGAGCGGGTCCGCTTCCATGATCGCCCGCATGGCACGATCGATCTCGTCAAGTGCGTGCGTGGCTTCGGAAAGTGGGCAGGGCAGTTCAACGAGCGTCGAATGGAGATGCACGCCGGCTCTCGCTGCTCGACGCACTTCAGACAGTACGCGCTGCTTGTCGCCGGACTCCTGTACGTTGCCGAAGAAGAGAACAGGCGGAAAGGCTACGTTATCTATGGTGAGCTGGGGGACGCCGCCACGGACGACCAGATGCGATCCGACCGTACGATCGATAACACGCGGCTGAGGGATCAATGGCGCCGTCGGAAGGGCTATCTCGGGTTCCGTGACGACGTCTGTCTCGGGTTTGTCCGCTCGTGTTCCTTCACGTTTGCCGCGTCCACGCCCCCGGCGGCTGCGGGATGCTCGTGATACAGGGCTATCCGTCGGAGCGATAGCATCAGCTTGAGGTTCGGTGGAGACCTCTAAAGCGGCTGAATCGGGCGCAGCGACCTCTTCGGCCGGCGCGCTGGAACGCTTCGCTCGCGAACGGGAGCGCGGTTTCGAGCTTATGACCGGGTTGGATTCCGCTTCTCCACCAGGCAAATCCAGTACTGCCGGCGAGGCTGTCGATGAGCCTGCTTTCGATGTTGGAATTGGGTTTTCAGGCGTTGTGACTTGCTGCGAGTCGGGAGTGGTTTCCACCCCGGTCGTTGCAGTTCGTATTGACGTGCGCGTCCGCTGAGCGCGCTTGCGCGGAGCGGCAGGCTCCGGTTGGGGCGCTATCGATTCTGCTGCAGTCGGTTCTGCGTCCGGAACCGGTTTCGTGTCTGGGGATTTTGCGCGTCGGGAACGTCGCGCCGGCGGAATTGGCTCCGGCTGAGCCTCGGCTTCCTGGGAGACAGGTGGAGGTGGAGCAGCCTCTGAAGGCATGCTCTTGCTGCCTCTTCGCTTCTTTGGCGGCGTCGCCGACGGCTCAGGCTCCGCTGCCGGAGGGGCAGGCTTGACGTCATCGGACTTTATACTCTTGAAACGCGTGCGTGGCAGTTTCGGTTCCGCGGGGCGATCGGATGCCGCGGCAGACCCCGTCTTGGTCGCGCGGCGTCGGCGCGTTGGTCCAGCGGGCGGCGCATCCTGTGCAGACGCTTCCTGCTCGGACTTGGAAGGTCGTTCAGCCCGTGAAGGCGACTCCGAGTCCGGCGGGAGTTCGTCAAAACTCATGCGTTAACTCTCCTGATTAAATTTTGCAAACTGGGTCAAACCTCATCGCGAAATCCGGTCGCCATGCCCCAGCAAACGTGGCCTGACGTCTACGGTTCGAGGGTGCAGCCTGGTTCGGGCATCTTCGCCCACTAAAATCCTGACACAGGTTCCTTCCTATTATACACTACCGGCCTGCCGGGGTCAATCAATCGTTCCGATCGTGGGCGCGTTACTAGTATCCGTCCGTGAGGATGGTCCTGTCAGGCGTTGACAATCAATCCGAATTCCTGTTTCAATGGGGTGCTGAGACAAGGAATTGCCGGTTGTAGCAATGCGCGTTACAATCTACGTCCCAAGCGATTGATTGCAATATTGCAATGAAGGGCATAATTGCGATGTAATATGCAAGAAATATCTAATCCATGACTGATGGAATAAGAGTAGTAATCTATGAGGACGGTGAATTGAATCATGCAGGATGGCGGTGATCGCATGCCACGTAAGCGTGAAGCGGAGAGGAGCGTTCTTTGTTAAATCCTTCGTTGCTTTTGCATTGGCACTATCTAATTTTCCTGGTTCCCTTTGGAGTTGCCGCGCTTTTGCTGCTACTTTCGACGTTTCGATTCAGTCATCACAGCGGCGTCCATAGCATGCACGGCGGTATCTCCGCATCTGGAGGGCACGGCCACATCGGGGGCGGCCACGCGGCCGCGCATTCGCCAATGCATGCAGCTGGCCATGCCGCGGGAAATGCGCCGGCTCATGCGGCCGGCCATCACGCCGCGGCAGATAACCAAAAGGCGGGATCGAGCCATCGCGCGGCAGGCAAGGCGGCCGACGCCCAGGCGCAGACGATGCTCGCTATCTTCGGTGTCGGCCGCGCTCCCCTTCCGATGGTACTTCAAGCGTTTTTCCTGGTGTGGGGATTGAGCGGCTGTATCGCGGCGCAGCAGCTTCTGCGAGATAACCATTCGCCCACGCTGATCCAGGTTCTGCCGGTGATGGCCATTGCCGCCGGGTGCGGAGTTGTGGGCGCTAGGCTTGCATCCGAGCTAATCTCGAGACTGATGCCCACGGAGGAGACGTCAGTCGTGTCGCGGAACGGCCTTTTCGGATTGAAAGGCAATGTAGCTTATGTAGTAAGCGAGTCGAGCGGGCGAATAATGATCTATGACGATTATGGATCCCTTCACGATGAGAGTTGCCGCGTGTCGCCGGGGCACCCGCCGATCGAGCGGGGCCGTCGTGCCATCGTGGTCGACAGTGATACTCGGGGCAATCTGCTTGTGGAGGAAGTTGTGGAGTGATGAGCCGGGCGATGCCCCGGTCAGTTACGGTAGATGTGAGATCGATTGACTTTTCGCGAGTGTAACGGCGCGCGAAAGGACCCTGGTAGCTTTTCCAAAGGAGCGAGTGAAATGGGGTTCATAATTGCATTATTGGGAATTGCGATGATTATCGTCGCGGCCGTGGGCGGTTTCTTCCGCCTGCCGCTTGGCGCGCTGGTCGGAATGGGCGCCGGCGGAGTTGCGCTGGCAATTGCAGGTGGTCTTATGACATGTATGTCCTATTACAGGCGGACTGCCGCGGACATGGCCTTTGTGCGCACGGGGCGTGGCGGCAATAAGGTCGTGCTCGATGGGGGCGCGATGGTGGTGCCCGTCTTTCATAGGATGCTGGAGATCAACCTTCGCACGATGAAGCTGGGTGTAAACCCGCGCGGCCAGAATGCGCTGATCACTCGAGACAACCTGCGTGCCAACGTGCTCGCCCAATTTTATATTCGTGTCCAGGCGGACGAGGAGCACATTCTCAATGCGGCTCGCAGCCTGGGAGAGAGCAGCGTCAACGCGGAGGCCGTCGAGGCGCTCGTTAGCGAGAAACTCGTTTCGGCGCTGCGCGCGATCGCTTCTCAAATGGACCTCTTCGAAATCCACACCAAGCGTGACGAATTCGCCGAGAAGGTCAAGGAGCACGTCAAGTCGGATCTTGAAGCCAACGGATTGCTGCTGGAGTCCGTGACGATATCCGAACTCGATCAGACCGATCCGGCCGAGCTTAGCGACAATAATGTGTTCGATGCCCAGGGTAAGAAAAAGATCACGGAGATCACGGCCGCCGCGGCGGTCGAGCGGAACAACCTGGACCGGTCCGCCGAACGCGCTCGCAAGCTAAAGGACGTTGAAACCCGCCAGCAGATACTGGAGCTGGAGCGGCAGCAGGCGGAGGCCGAGGCCTCGCAGGCGACCGAGATCGCCAAGGTCCGCGCGGATAAAGAGCGGGAGTCGCAGGAGGCCTTGATCACGCAGCAGCGCCAGATCGAGCTTGCCAAGATCGAAAAGGATAAACAGACGCAGACACAGGAGATTGCACGCCAGCAGTCGATCGAGGTCGCACGCGCCATGCAGGAGCAGGCAGTCCAATCCGCGCAGATCGCGAAGGAGCAGCAGGTCCAAATGGCCGGCGTCGAACGCGATAAAAGCGTCGCGGTTGCGGAGCGCCTAAAGCAGATCGCCGTCGCCGAACAGGAGTCCGCCCGGGCCAAGGCCGAGGAGGGCGCGTTCCTTGCGCAGGCGGACCGGGAGAAGGCCGGGCAGCAGGTTACAACGGTGACCCAGTTGGCCGAGGCGGATCGCGAGGCAAATAAGAAGCTGATAGCCGCCCGGCAGCAGATAGAGCAGGACAAGCTGCGCCAACAGACTACGGCGGACGTGGATGCCTATACTCGCGTAAAACTGGCGGAAGCCGAGCGGGAGTCCGCGGTGAAACAGTCCGAAGCCAAACGCTCGCTG
Source organism: Chthonomonadaceae bacterium (assembly GCA_043734985.1). Taxonomy (GTDB): domain Bacteria; phylum Armatimonadota; class Chthonomonadetes; order Chthonomonadales; family Chthonomonadaceae; genus DATGJU01. The sequence goes on along the minus strand of JAYTEU010000052.1, from coordinate 5,545 downwards.
GCGGAGGCCGACGCCCAGGCGAAAGAGATGGCCGCGCGCGGTGAGAAGGCGCAGCAGATGGTCGCGGTCGACGTAGCGCGCGAGCAGGTTAACGTCGAGCAGGCGAAGGTCGCGGTCGAGCGCCAACAGCTAGAGAACCGGCAGGAGTTCGCCGAGGCCGGAATTCAGCTCGAATTACAGCGTCTCACCATTCAGGCGGGCCGCGATGTACAGATAGAGTTTGCGCGATCGCTAGCTAGTTTCCTCTCGAACGGGCATATGACGCTCTATGGGACCCCCGAAACTGCGACGACCATGCTGGACAACATGGCCAAAGGATTCGGCGTGCGCTCGATGATCGAGGGGTTTGTCAACGGTCCGGCGAGTGGCAGTACCGCCAGCGGCAACGGCAACGGACACTCAGGTAACGGTTCCACCTCCGCGAACGGGTTCGTAAAGCCCGCCTCATCCGATGCGGTGGGCAGTCTCCTTTCGCAATTGGGCTCGCTGATCCAGCCCGCTCTCTCCCGCGTGACCGGAGCCGACTCGGGCAAGCCTGTCACACCCGAGATGACCGACCAGTTGGCACGCGCGCTCGCCGAGAATCCCGCCTTCATCGCCGCGCTTCAGGAGGCGCTGGCGGCGCCCGCGATCGCGCCGCCACTCCAGGCGATCGTGGTGGAAGTCAAGGAGAAGCAGCCGGTACAAGCCAAGTAAGGTATTGGCGCGGGAGAAGAGTTTCCCGTGACACGGCCATGTGGTTGATGGAATCAACCACATGGCCGTGTCTCACGTATAGTGATGTTTCGGGTACAGGGTGATTCCGTTCTCAGTATTTAAGTGCCCGTACCTGGTTTGATGGTGAGCAGGCTTTGACGCCAGTACGGGATTCGGTATATAGTCCTCAGCTACCTCCTGACGGACAAATCCCGAAAATGTGCGCTCGCAGTCACCCGAATGGCCCAAAGTTGCGTATTAATGGCGGAGGAGTTGCGGCTGTCTCTGTAGAACTCGAGCGAGTAATTTGATGCCGAATATCGCGTGAGAGGAATTGCAATTGACTTCGGATGCCAACATACTGCAAAGTGCGCAAGCGCAGCCTTCATCACCTAAAATCGGCGCTTTTCCGGAAATAGTGCCCGCGACGGCGCTGGGGCTAAATGGCGCGGTTCCGCCCGGCAGCCGAATTACGATGGGCTTTATCGGTACGGGCAACCAGGGCACCGGTGATATGCGCAGTTTCCTCAAAGACCCTCGCGTGCAGGTTGTCGCGGTGTGCGACGCTAACCGCGAAAGCGCCGGATACTGGAATGGCGCGGTTGCAGGTCGAGAGCCGGCGCGTCGGACGGTGGACGAAGCCTATGCCACGGGGATGAGCAGGCGAACCCATTCAGCCTGCGCCGCCTATTCGGACTATCGCGAGCTGCTGGACAGAGCGGATATCGATGCCGTCGAGATCGCTACTCCCGACCACTGGCATGCTCTGCAGGTCATTGAGGCGTGCCGTGCCGGGAAGGACATTTATTGCCAGAAACCGCTCTCGCTTTCGGTGGCAGAAGGGCGCGCGATGTCCAACGCGGTCCGGGACCACGGGCGCATACTCCAGACCGGCAGCCAGCAGCGCTCGGACCCGCACTTTCGGCGCGCCTGCGAACTCGTGCGAAATGGGCGTATCGGCAGGCTGAAGACGGTTTACTGCGGTCTGCCGGGCGGGCGGCCCGATCTTGGCAAGACGGGAGACCGAAAGAAGCCCGAACCGGTACCGGACGGCTTCGATTACGATATGTGGCTTGGCCCGGCTCCCTACAAACCCTATGCGCCCGCGCGCTGTCACGTCAACTTTCGATGGATACTCGACTACTCAGGCGGGCAGGTCACGGATTGGGGCGGCCACCATCCAGACTGCGCGCAATGGGGCATGGGAACCGATCTGACCGGACCGATTGAAATACGGAATGCCCGGGGCGAGTTTCCACCCGACGAACTCTGGGACACGGCGACCGCGTACTATTTTGAGGCCGTATACGCAAACGGCGTTACTATGGTCGTGTCCGACACCAACCGAGCCGTCGCCAATGAAGAGGGGAGCGCCCCAGGATCGACCGAGCCGGCGCTAATCAGGCAGAAACCGCGGCCGGGCGTGACATGGGAAGGCGAGGACGGCTGGGTCTGGGCGGATCGGGGCAAGCACGAAGCAAGCTCGCCGGACATATTTAACTCCGCTATTGGTGAGAAGGAAATCCACCTTTACAAGAGCGACGATCACTTCCGAAATTTCATCGACTGCGTGATTTCCCGCGAGGAACCGATCGCTCCCGCCGAAGTCGCGCATCGCTCGATCACCATTACTCAACTCGGCAACATCGCTATGCGGCTGCGCCGGGATTCGCTGAAATGGGATCCGCTTGCCGAGACGATCGCGGATGATGACGAGGCATCGCGGATGCTTAGCCGCGATTACCGTGCGCCGTACGTTCTGTGATCGTGTGAGACGGAGTGGACCTTTGCCACCTACGAGTCGTCCCGACGCCGCGCGCGAGTAACGCTGCCGTTGGAAATCGACGATTCACCGTTGCTCGCAATGCTGGGGGATGCCGGTATAGTAACTTTCGCCTGACAGACCGTGCCGGAGGATGATTCGATGACGACCTTCGATTCGGAGAGCATTTTGCCGGAAACGGCCGCACTTATAGAGCACGCGAGGCGGTTGTCGCACTCTGTGGAACCGCAGTTTACCGTGCCGAATATCGGAACGTTGCTGGCCTTTCGCTCGGCGGAACACCCCGAAAAACCGTTCCTGACCTACTATGAGGACACGGGAAGGGCGGCGGAGTACACCTGTCGCGAATTCTACATCGCAGTTCGCCGACTGGCCGCCGAGATGCGCAATGAGATGGGCCTTAAGCCAGGCGACCGGATTGCGACACTGCGCGGAAACGATCCCTACACCGTTGCGATTTACTTCGCCGCCTGGCTGGCAGGGATTGCAGTCGTACCGATAAATTCCGGCGAGGACGACGACCGCATCGCCTTCATCCTCCAAAACTCCGAAGCACGAGCGGTATTTGCCGCGGAAGCTCATGAAGCGCGACTGGACACTGTCGCTCTTCCTGAACTCCTAACACGAGTGACTCGCCGACAAGGTGAGACGCCGGAATATTCACTCGGATCTGGCTCCTCGGACGAGCCTCAGCCGGACCTGCTCGAACCGGACGCCGACATGCCGGCTTCGACGGAGGCGCTGCTGGTCTACACCTCCGGCACGACGGGTGCGCCGAAGGGAGTGGTGCTCGATCAGTCGAACCTGCTGACCGATGCGCACGGCATCGCCGAATGGCACCGGTTCACAGCCGACGACCGCGCTATGTGCGTCCTGCCGATCCACCATGTAAACGGCACAGTGGTCACTCTAATGACGCCGCTGTATACCGGAGGGAGCATCGTTCTCAATCGCCGTTTTCACGTTCAGACATTCTGGCGGACACTGGCTGCTGAGCGGTGTACGTGGGTCAGCGTAGTGCCGACGCTGCTGGCGTTTCTGTGCGAACGCGGGGAGGACCTGTCGGCTTTCGACCTGAGCGCTTTCCGCCACTTTATCTGCGGCGCGGGCCCGCTTTCCACAGAATTGGCGCACCGTTTCGATTCGGCGTTTGGCCTCCGAGTCGTGCATGGATATGGACTCTCCGAGACGACCTGCTATTCTACTTTTTTGCCCATCGGCCTCGACCCTGCGGCCTATCGCGACTGGATGTTCGATCGAGGATTCCCTTCCATCGGCTGTCCGATTTCGGCAAATGAGATGGCCATTCACGACGCTGATGGAAATCCTCAGCCTGAAGGAGTCCGTGGCGAGATCGTGGCGCGCGGTCCCAACGTGATGAAATACTACTTCAAGCGGCCGGACGCGAATCGCGACACCTTTGCGCACGGCTGGTTTCGGTCGGGCGATGAGGGCTTCCTCAAAAGAGGCACGGATGGAGCGGACTACTATTTCATTACCGGCCGTCTCAAGGAGCTTATTATCCGTGGCGGCGTCAATTACTCGCCATTCGATATCGATGAGGTACTGACCGCGATTCCCGGCGTTCGGGCCGCAATGGCGGTTGGGTTCGATAACGCGATCTACGGCGAGGAGATCGGAGCCTACGTACAGCGCGAACCCGAATCGCAGATTTCGGAAGCTGAAGTCCTCGCCGCTTGCCGCGCTGAACTTCCTTTCGCCAAATCGCCCAAAGTCGTTCTATTCGGCGACACTTTTCCTGTCACATCGACCGGCAAATACCAGCGCAACAAGCTGAAGCCGCTCTTTGCCCAGTGGCGGAATACGCAATTTCGCGAGGAGAAGCGAAAGAGTTAGGGAGCGCGGCGGCAATCAGGCGTTCATCAGGTTACGACAAAAGTTCTCGAATTTCCAGCCTATTCAGGCAAGCGGTCTCTTGAGCAGCAGTTGGCGCAATATTCTCGCCGACATTCGCGAGTGTTAAGGGGCGGTTTAAGCGCGCCATGGTACAATTAGCTGAGATTGGAGGCGATCCATGGACGAAATAGAGGACGAATACGCACATTTATCCGAGGAGCATCGGGAGTTCCTTAAACGCGCCCTCTCCGGCAAATTCGACCAGGGCGCAAATGGTTACGACCTGACAATGTTTCGCGCAAGTCTGAGGCGGACACCTACAGAGCGAATTGAATGGCTCCAACGGGCATTGCAAATATCTAGGGAGTTTGAACGTGCAGGTCGGGAATACAGACTTTCGCGCAGCAATAAGTCGACTGATTGAGGGCCATGTTAGATTCGTGGTAATCGGTGGCCTGGCCATGATTGTGCGAGGCGCCACCCACATTACGGGTGACATTGACGTGGCTTACGATCGCAGTAAAGAAAACCTTTCTGCGATCGCAGAAGTATTAAGGAAGAGTCACGCACGCCTCCGCAATGTGCCTGCCGATCTCCCGTTTATCTTGGACGAACGGACTTTCCGAAATGTCCTCAACCTCACCCTGACCACTGACGTTGGTGATATGGACTTGCTTGCGGTTCCCGACGGCGTTGACAGCTTCGAGGGATTGTGGAACCGAGGTGAAACGATGGATATTTATGGCATGGATGTCCGTGTGGCCTCAATCGACGATCTCATTGCAATGAAACGTGTCGCCGACCGTCCGAAAGACAGACTGCACGTTTTGGAGCTGCTCGACCTTCAGCAGATGCTCATCGACGATGCCAGGGCCGGTCAAGCGGAATAATTCGTTACGTCAGATTCTTCATTCCTTCAAAGCCACGTCTGGTGTCGCGGCTCTGTCGTCGGGAATGGCGAGGCAGGGAATAGCTTGATGGTTGCCGAACGAGACCTGGGACCGCGGGACCGTCGCGGCGAAAAGGGGAGTTGACGATGAATTATGGATTGTGTAGACGCTTCGTCGTTGCGGCGCTAATGGCAGGCATGGTTCCAATAATCGGGGCGCATGCCGTTCCCGCGCAGGACGGCGCTGCAAAGAAGCCGCCCGCGCCGTTGATGGAAGTGACGAAGCGGCCGGTGTATACGCCGGGATTGGCCGATGGCGA
>JAYTEU010000051.1:0-2686 GCA_043734985.1 Chthonomonadaceae bacterium | reverse complement strand
TATTTCCTCCCGACGGACTTCTCGCGGTTTTCCGGTGTATGGACCGTAGTCTGATCGTTCTTGACCGCGCTCATCGGCTCCTTCTTGGAGCGCTTGATGATGCCGATGCCGCGCAGGATTCCCGCGACGGGGTCGAAGTAGTCGTCAACGACGCGCTCCTTGAGCGGGATAATCGCGTTGTCTGTGATGTGGATGTGCTCCGGGCAGACCTCCGTGCAGCATTTGGTAATGTTGCAGAACCCCACGCCTGCGTCGCCTTTGAGCTGCTCGCGGCGATTCAGGTTGTCCATCGGGTGCATCTCCAGCGATGCTAGCTTAACCATCTGGCGCGGACCGAAGAACCCGTCGAACCGCTCATGGTCGCGCAGCACGTGGCACACATCCTGACACAGGTAGCACTCGATGCACTTCCGGAACTCCTGGATTCGGTCCACGTCGATCTGCTGGAGGTTGAAGGGCTTGCCCGCGGCCTCCGGCTTCGGCTGGAGCGGCGGAATCTTAGAGGAGACCCGGAAATTCCACGAGACGTCGGTAACGAGGTCCTTGATGAGCGGGAAGGCGCGCATCGGGCCGACGGCGATCTCCTCGCCTGCCAATTCGGCGACCGGCGTCTTGCAGAGCAGCTTGGGGCGGCCGTTTATCTCCGCGCTGCAGGATCCGCACTTGGCGGCCTTGCAGTTCCAGCGGCAGGCGAGAGTCGGGTCCGTCTCCGCCTGAATCTGGTGAATTGCGTCCAGCAGGACCATGCCCTGGAACGTTTCGACCTCGTACGGCACCATCTCGCCGCCGTTTGAATCCCCGCGAAAAACCTTTATCGTAACCCTGCTCATTACTTGCCCTCCTCAAACAGCGCCTTCAGTTCGGCCGGCATAACCGGCAGAGCGCGGGTCTTGATGTCTACGCCATCCTTACGATTGGTGGCGACAAGGTTCTTCTTGCCCCAATCGGCGTCGTCGCGGTCCGGATAGTCGAGCCGCCACTGCGCGCCGCGGCTCTCTTTGCGCTGCAGGGCGCACCGCACGATGATCTCGGAGGTTCGGAGCATAAACCGAAGGTCTCTCGCCGCGTGCCAACCGGGATTGTACCTGCGGTCTCCCGGGGCCGAAATGGTCTGAGCGCGCTTTTGGAGCTCGGTTACCTTCTCCAGGCACGTCAGCAGTCCCTGCTCCGTGCGTGCGATCATGCAGTTGGTCTGCATCGTCTCCTGAAGCTCCTGGTGGATCTTGTAGGGGCTCTCCGCGCCCTTGCGCTCCAGGGGATCGAGGAGAACAGCGGCCTCTTCGGCAATCTGCGCTTCGGAAATTTGCGCGTGCTTCGCCGTTTTTGCATAGTCTGCCGCGGCCATTCCCGCGCGCCTGCCGAATACGACGATGTCGGAGAGCGAGTTACCGCCGAGCCTGTTCGCGCCGTGAAGGCCCGCTGCCACCTCTCCGGCGGCAAACAGACCGGGAACCGTGGTGGCGCAGGTTTCGGGATCGGACGAGACACCGCCCATAGTGTAGTGGATGGTGGGATAGACCTCCATCGCCTCCGAGGTGATATCTATGCCGCCAAGCGCATGAAACTGCTCGTACATGGAGGGCAGCTTGCGCTTGATGTAGTCCGCGCCGCGATGCGAGACGTCCAGGTAGACCGCCTTATGCTCCGTGCCCCGGCCCGCCTCGACCTCGCGGTAAATCGCCCGGGAGACAACGTCGCGCGGGAGCAGCTCCGGAGGACGCCGGTTGTTCTTCTTATCGTCGAGCCAGCGCGCCGCCTCGTCTTCCGTCTCGGCGAACTGGCCGTTGTAGAGCGCGGGCATATAGGCCGGATTGAACATGAACCGCTCGCCCTTGGTGTTCCGCAGGATGCCGCCTTCGCCGCGGACGCCTTCGGTCACCAGGATGCCGCGCATGGACGGGGGCCACGCCATGCCGGTCGGGTGGAACTGCACCATCTCCATATCAATCAGCTCAGCGCCGGCTTCGAATGCCATCTGCAGCCCGTCGCCCGTACCCTCCCAGGAGTTGGAGGTGAACTTGAACATCCGGCCCCAGCCGCCCGTTGCCAGGATCGTCGCCTTGGCCTTGAAGACGACGAAGCGGCCGGTCTCCCTGCAGTAGCCGAACGCGCCCGTGACCCTGTCGCCGTCCTTCAGGAGGCGCGTCAGGGTCACCTCCATATGAACGTTCATTCCGACGCCGACCGCCTTGTCCTGAAGCGTTCGGATCATCTCCAGGCCCGTGCGGTCTCCGACGTGGTTCAGGCGGCGGTACTTGTGCCCGCCGAAAGGCCGTTGCGCGATCGCCCCGTCGGGTGTCCGGTCGAAAACCGCGCCGTACTGCTCAAGCTCTAGAACGCGCTCGGGGGCCTCCTTGGTGAATATCTCCACGGCGCGCCAGTTGTTAAGAAAGGCGCCGCCCTTGAACGTGTCGACATAGTGGACCTGCCAGCTATCGCCCTCTTTTTCGCCCGTGGGCGTGGTCATATTGTTGAGGGCCGCCGCGACGCCGCCCTCCGCCATCACCGTATGCGCCTTGCCGAGCAGCGACTTGCACACCACGCCCACGGAACTGCCGGCTTCGCGCGCCGCAATCACCGCGCGAAGCCCCGCGCCTCCCGCGCCGACCACCAGGACGTCGTACTCAAAGGTATCGTAGGATTCCATGCTCTCTCTTCTCTCCCGCCAAACCATTGGACCGTAAGC
>JAYTEU010000050.1:0-2724 GCA_043734985.1 Chthonomonadaceae bacterium | reverse complement strand
ACGCTCGCCCGCTGCTTTGTGACTCCCGTCACCTCCGTTGAAGAGGGCGTCTCCATGGCAATCCGAAAGCACGGACCGGACGCCACGCTCCTGGCGATTCCGCGCGGTCCCTACGTGATTCCGTATGTGCGGACGCATTAATCTGGCTGGTTCAGGCGGTCGCGGCTTAAATAGGATTAAATTCTCTTAAAGATCGCGTACCGTCCGGCAGTTCCCCGCTTGATTTTCTATCAGGAACGTGATATACTTCCCGACGTGGACCGGAAGCATCCGGCAGCCACAGCCGGCACGGGTCCCACAGTACGTTTTGTAGTGTTCAGCCTCCCCATCCAGGAGAAAAGGCGCATGGTTAGCCAGAGCAATCCATATTTGGAGCGCGGGATCGCGTTCAAAATAGATGGACGCTACGAGGAAGCTGCCGCCGAGCTAGCGCAATTGCTCATTGACGATCCCAACTCCAGCGACGGTCACCACCAATTGGGCCTGGTTCAGGGCTTTATCGGCGACTTCGACGTATCCCTGGAACATCTCCAACGGGCTGTGACGCTCGCGCCGGCCCGCATAGATATTCGCATCGAGCTGGCTCTCACCTACTCCATGCTGGGCATGTACGATGAGGCTGCCACGGAGTTCAAGGAAGTGCTAGTGCGCGAGCCGGACAACAAGCGCGCTCTTGAAAGCCTGCAATTCCTCACGGAACCGGTGTGAGCGACGATAATCAGCTTGCGGCTGGATTCAACTCGACTCCTCCACCCGCGACAACGAACCGGGTCTTTAGTCCAATAGCGCTTCCCCAGCGCATGCCCATTTGGGCGCCGATGCTCTTTTTCCTCGTCCTTGCGTTAGCTTTTCAATGGCGTTGCGTATTTGCCGGCGATGTCTTCCTTCCTGCGAAGCTTCTCGGACATGCCGCGCCTTGGAAGGGCACCGATCTCTTTCCAAAGGAAGACCTCCCGGCCTGGAACCCCCTGCGTTGGGACGGAATCGGCCAGTTCTACCCTTGGCGCAAATTCGCGGCGGAGACGCTTCGATCCGGATATCTGCCGCTCTGGAATCCCTACCAGTTCTGCGGCACGCCCTTTGTCGCGAACAGCCAGTCCGCAGTTTTTTATCCCGGCAATCTGCTCTTCGTTCTTATCCCGGACACGGCCCATGCCTTCGCCTGGAGCGCGATTCTTCACCTCACGCTCTGCGGATGGTTCGGCTATTTGCTCCTCAGACGACTGCGATGTACGGAGGCGGCCTCGCTCCTTGGCGGCGTTGTGTACGCCTACTCCGCCTGGCAAGCCGCCTGGCTGCAGCTTCCGACCTTCCTGGCAACCTCCTGCTGGTTCCCGCTGCTGCTAAGACAGATTTACGATAGTGTGGAAATTATTCGGGCGGAAGGGCAGTCCGCATTCCGTCCCGGCGTTCACTCCGCTACCGCCGTTCAGAGCTGGAGTACGACCGCGCTAACGCCGATCGGGAATGCCTGCAAAATTGGGTTAGTGATCGGATTGATGCTCCTAGCCGGCCATCTCCAGATCGCGTTGTACGGCCTCATCACCGGAGCCTGTTTCACCGTCGGCCTGCTTGTGGTTCGGCGCGCCTCTCTGTGCAGCCTTTTCGCCTGTATTGGCGGACTGGCGCTCGGACTGGCGCTGGCGCTGCCCCAATTACTACCGGCGGTCGAGCTATCCCGCATTTCCCATCGGGTCGGAAAGCCGAGCGCCGCGGGGTTTGCGTCCTACACGAACTATGCGCTTCCCTATGCGGGATTGGTGCAGGTCGCGCTGCCGGATTTTTTCGGTGGAGATTCCGACCCGCAGAATCCGTACTGGGGCTACTACTACGGCCCGCATGGCTCCGATGCGCAGGATTATCTGGTCTATCACAATCCCGCTGAGACCGCGATCTACGTCGGGATACTGCCCCTGCTATTGAGTATTTTCGCCTGCGTGCGCGGACTGAATCGTTGTAGACTGGACAGGCGCGTCGCCTTCTTCGCGGCCCTTGCCGCGCTTGCATTTCTGCTGGCGCTCGGCACGCCCGTCAATGCGCTCTTGTACTATGGGATTCCAGGATTTGCGCAGTCTGGGTCGCCGGCGCGCTGTCTGGTGCTCTGGGCGCTCGCCGCTGCGGTTCTGTCCGCCCTCGGTCTCGACCTGCTTTCAAAAACGGCGCCCACCAGGCGGGAATTTGCAGTAAGCCTAGGCGGTTTCGCGGTGATAGCGATCGTAGGACTAGGCCTCGCGGCACGGGCAAACGCGGTTACATTGCCCGGCATTCACAACATGCCGCTGCTCGGTAACGTTTTTGTACGGATAGCGGCGGACTGGCTGAGGCTCGGCGGATTTCTGGTCGTGGGGATCGGACTGTTCGTCACAGCGGGCCGCCGGGCGGCGACTGGCAGCGCAAGCGCGAACCGCTCGATGCTATCGAGTGCGCCTGTCGTGGTGGCGCTCGTAATTCTGGACTTGTTTTGGACGAGCATCGGCGCGAACCCGACAGCGCGGCGCGAGCAGGTCTACCCGGAGACAAAAGGTATTGCCTATCTGCGCGCGCATGCCGGCCACAATCGGATATTTCCCATCAACCAACACTGGAGCCTGTTCGCTTCGAACTCAGTATTGCTCGCGGCGGTGCTTCCACCGAACACAGCGACCGTCTTCGGGCTGCGCGACGTCCAGGGCTACGACTCGCTCTTCTCCGGCAAATACAAGTCCTACGCCAACGGCTTCGCGC
>JAYTEU010000049.1:0-1775 GCA_043734985.1 Chthonomonadaceae bacterium | reverse complement strand
CCGGTCCGGCCGCCCCACTCCCAGGCTTTCTGCATGCCGCCGCCCAGTATGAAGTATTCGCGGTCGGTCTCATATCCCAGGTCGCGGCGCACGTAGTCGTTGAAAATCGCGGTATAAGGCGGACGAATGGCCGTCATGCTGGGATCGAATTCCGGCATCTCGGCCGCGCTCGGAAGGTGGACGCTTTCGATCCGGCTGTCCAGTCTGCCGACGGTGCGGCCCTGATCCCGTAGCAGCTCCCGGCAGAACCGATGGATCTCGATCCTGAGGTTGGACTGCTCGATGAACCTGCGCTCCAGCCCGGTGTACCGCGACAGCGCGGCGGCGACCTCCTCGCGCTCGGCGTCCGGCAGATCGCTCCCCTTCCCCAGCGCGGCGGCATATGCGGACTGCGCCCATGCCTCCACCTCTGCGAGCGTATCTGGCAGGCTAGCCTGAAGGTCGTCCGCAAGCCGTTTGTGATACCAGGCGGTCGCGGTATAGGTTGGCAGAAAGAGGATGTAGGGCAGATCGTTGCCCGCGTCGAAGGAGAGTGTCTGAAAATTGAGCACCGAGGAGACGAGCACGATCCCATTCAGCGCGATCCCCTTCTCGATCAGGAAGTCCGAAAGGCCAGCCGCGCGCGTGGTGCCATAGCTCTCACCCACGAGAAACAGGGGCGAGCTCCACCGAAGATAGCGGGTGAGGTAGAGCCGGATAAACTCGCCGACCGACGCGACATCCCCCTCCACGTTCCAGAACTTCTTCCCGTCCTCCGGCTTTACCGGACGGCTGAACCCGGTGCCGACAGGGTCAATAAAGACCAGATCGGTATGCTCCAGCCAGGTAAGCGAGTTGTCCTCCGTGCGATAGGGCGGCGGCGGCAGCGAACCGTCGTCGAGCATCTTAACGCGCCGCGGCCCGAGCGCCCCCATATGCAGCCACACGGACGACGAGCCCGGCCCGCCGTTGAACGAGAACATGAGCGGCCGCTCGCCGGGATTTGCAGCGCCGGTGAGCGTGTAGGCCATGAAGAAGATATCCGCCTCCTTCACCCCCGCGTCGGTCCGAATAGGCATCAGCCCGGTCGTCACGGAATAGGCCAGGGTGCGGCCGTCCACGTGGACCTCGTGGTGCGTCACCACCGGCGGCGGCGTCTCCTTCTCCGCTTCGGGCTTTTCGGCGGGCTTGGCCGCGTCGAGCGCGACCGGTACGACGATATGAGGGTCTGAGGGTTTTGATTGGGCAGAAGTCAATGGCATGTCTCTCAAGTTGATGTGCGGTTGTTCGCCTTCACGAGGTCTTATTCCTGTCGGCACGTGGTTCGGGCGACATTAAGGGAGGTCACAAGGGACCGAAGCAAGCTGCCAGGACACCATCGCGACGCGATTTAAAAAAGAAAGCCCCTCTTGCCAGTGTTCTGGAAAGAGGGGATCTCACATGCCGGCAGGTTGATTCTGATCGGGGCTAATTGGCGCCCACGGCGCGCGGGTCATGGCCGAAGGCATTGGCGCCGCCGCCAAGGACGAAGGCACCGCCATACACGCTCCGGTTAGTGGTTAAGTGGCTCGATACGCCCGACACATCTATTCGCTCTACGAATGAATTCACGATATTTGTTCCCAACGGCGGCGGACGGTCGCTCATCGTTCTATCCTTGACCTCGATTCCGGTGAAGAAGACGTGCTGGTTGGCGTTGTCCAGCCCCACCGAGGTTGGCTTGAAATAGTTGGCGCCGTTTGTGCCGGAGGAATCCAACGGCACCGCCGTAAAGTCGAACGCCGCTGTGTTCGAGA
>JAYTEU010000048.1:0-2786 GCA_043734985.1 Chthonomonadaceae bacterium | reverse complement strand
TTTCTAACGCTGAGCGACGACGGGCGGGCGTGGAAAGGTCACGATTGGGAGGCAATGGACCGCCTGCACGATAAAGGGCTGATCGAGGATCCGCGCAATAAGAACAAATCGGTCGTCCTGACGGAGACAGGCTATAAAGAGTGTGAGAGGATGTTCCGCAAGCACTTCGCCAAGTCGGGGTAGGACCGAAACCTGAGCGCATTATCAGGAGTATGGCGTTCAGCCGCCGAACCCTCGCTGGCAGCAGTCCTGCCAGTAGGCAATTGTCCACCAATCCCCGATGAGAGAGATTTGTACTGAAACCCGAGCTTTCAGGGCACCTTGATGTGTTCAGGATGGAGGACATCGCGAGCCCCATGATATACCCTGAGAACGTGAACAGTTCCGACTTCTTCATCGATGTAAAAGATGATGCGATGCGAGTGAAAGAGATGGTGCCTAAGCTCGATCTTGAAGCTATCCTTTTCGGGAATAACGGGGCATCTTCGCGGCATCGTGTCCAACGACAAGATAGCCTCAGTGATCCCATCGTACCAGCGAGTGGCAGCTAACGGCTCTAACTTCTGGTCACGAATGAACGAGACATATTCCTCGGCGTCCGCAAGCGCGGCAGGATTCATCCTGACCTTATAGCGCAAGTTTGGCTTTCAGTTCGCCAAGGGCGTCCCCGGCGTCTCGACCGAGCCCCGCTTCCATCTCTTGAATGCCCACATTAACGGCGGCTACAAAACGGGCTCGTTCAACCTCGTCGAGCAGTTCCTGGTACGTTTCCGCGTTCTGGACAACCAGTTCGGCTTTGCCATTGACGGTCAGCACCATAGGCGTGCGCGAACCCTTCAACTTCTGAACGTACGACCTTATGTTCTTCTGAAACTCGGTCACCGACTTGATTTCGCGCAGGTCGATCATGGTAGTTGCTCCAATCATGGAATAATCCTATTATTCCATGATACACTAGAAACTCGACTTACTGCAAGCAGCTCGCCTATGTTGGAATCTTTATGATTGTCGCTGGAGTTTTCCCGACCTCCGCCACATAAAACTCTACGACGTGCAGAGCAATAGGGTGTAAAGCGCCATCACAGAGCCACCACCACCCGCTCCCAGTCCTATTGGGAGTCGAAATCGGGAGTTCGGTCCTGCCGGATCGCGGATACCCACGCAGTCAATTGGTTTCGACCCATCTTCTAAAATTTCGAACACGCCTTCAAGTAGGCCAGGGCGGCGTCTTTCTCTCCCCGTGCCAAAATCTCCCTGATGAGTGTCATATCGGGTCCGAAGGAGTCTAGTTGCGGCGAGCCGGGAGTATTGCCTGCCTCCTCCAAATGGCGCTTTTCGGCTTCCATGTCGCCTTGCCGGAGGGCCAGTCTACCGAGTGTGATGTGGGACCAGTGCAAGACATTTCCGTAGTTCCAGGTGTGACCGTCATCCTTACATAAGGCGGCGCCCTCCAATAGTTTGACGGCATATTCCCCTGCCTTTGTGAACTCTTCAGCGCCGAAGGCATTGAGGGCTAGGTCGTCCAACAGAAGCACTCTGCGCTCTTCGTCCGCGGTAAGCGTATAAGCGCCCTCATAGTATTGTAGAGCACGCTGGGCCGCTGACAGACGCGCAATTACTCCTACTTGTTCATCTGCCAGATGCTGAAATTGAGCGCCGTGGCGAATGTCACCCAGGCCAGATACGGCGTCAGCAGCAAGCCTGCCACCGGCTTCACACCCCAGAACGAGAAGACAGTCAACAACAGCGTGATCCAGAGCGCTGCGATGTCGGCGAAGGCAAGGCCGGGGCTCTTCAAACCGAAGAAAAGCCAGGACCAGAGCCCGTTGAAGAGCAATTGCGCCAAAAAGAGACTGAGCGCAATGCCCTGCGCTTTCCAGCCGCCCTCTCCCCAGACGCGCCACGCCGCGACCGCCATAAGGGTGTAGAGCAGCGTCCAGACCGGGCCGAAAACCCAGTTCGGTGGGTTCCAGGGCGGCTTTTTCAACTGCTCGAACCACGGTCCGGGCATGTAGCGGGCACCCAGCGCCGCAGCGGCAAAGCACAGCAAAGTCCATCCGGCCAGCCCCAGTATGGATATCCAGTTCGGCATGCGTCCTTCCTTCTTCTGCACCTAGAGTTCCATTCTTATCGGCACGGAGACAGAACTACGTGCTGCCATGGTTAACGCGTGTTTCGAACCGCTTCGCCAGGCGCAGCATCGCTCTCGACGGGCCGCGCGGCAAAATCCGACACCTCGCCGCGTGCCAGTGTGGTATAGTCGGGCCGGTCGGAAGCCGTCTCATGGACAAAGCGCGTGGCGATCCGCCCATTCACAATCAGGAACAATCCCGGCATCTGCAGGCCGTGTCCCACCAGAGCGCCTGCACTGTTTCCCCGCGCAAGCGCTTCCAAACCGCGCCAAAGTGACCTCGGACCAAAGTGCTGACTGAGCGATCCGAGGAATAGGCCGAATGCTTCGTAGAGGCGCCTGTCGGGATCGCTGATCCTCGGCAGGTCGGCAAGTCCGTATCGAGAGAATAACGCCCGAGCCTGCTCCTCGGTTCCCATATGAACGAACGCTAACTGCGTTCCGGCGGCTTCGATGGCGGCACGACATTGTGCAATGTCAGCCATCGCCTCGCGGCAGAACACTCAACCGAAGTGGCGCAGAAAGACGAGCATCACGGGCCTTAGGTGGGAGAGCGCCGTCACGGACTGGCCTGATTGCGTTATCGCTGTTTCTAACGTTCGCTCGGTTATTTCGTGCGAAGGGGAACCCATGGCTTTCTCCTAACCTTGCGGCC
>JAYTEU010000047.1:0-2506 GCA_043734985.1 Chthonomonadaceae bacterium | reverse complement strand
GGGATCCGGGGTCGGAACAACGGTCGTCTTCTCGGTCGTTGTGTTTGTGTTGGTATTGGTATGCGTTGCCGGGCCGGGAATCGGGATCACGGTGTTGGTGTGCGTTTCCTTGGTCGGCACCACGGTTGTCGTATGCGTCTCCACCGCGGGCGGATTCTCTACCGTCGTGCTGCACCCTGTAAGTCCTATTATCGCCAGCGTCAAAAGCGCGGCGATTCCAAATCTTTGTGTTTTCATCTTTTCCCCCTTGGTTGTGGGTCGTATCGACGCTGAGGCGTCCATTTAATGACCGTTAATACCGTGTTGAACCGTAATTGAAGCTGGTCTGTCGATAAAGTGTTGTCTTCGGCTGCTGGAGAGACTGATTTCGAGGTTAAGAGGTTCCCGAAAGATCACCCCATATCCAATATCGATCAGTGCGCGTCTACCACTACGGCCTTACCTTTCGGCTTGCGCAACAGTAGGACCGCGGGGGCCGTGCAGACGAACGCGAGCATGATGAGCATCCAGGCATCGTTGTAGGAGAGCATCGTCGCCTGCCGCATCACCATCCGCTTATTCCGGTGATCATCGACTGCGCGCTGACGTTAACATCGGTGTCGGCAAAGAGGCCGCTGATGCATCCCTGCTGTAGCACGACCGCGAGAATGGTGGCTAACTCCGCACTAAACTGGTACCCCCGCTGGAGGATAACGTGCCTGAGCGCTGCAAGCGTCTCGTCCATGCTCTGGCGGCACCGCTGCGCCTTGTCGAACCCGGCCAGCACCAGGACCACGAGCATTTCGCGCACACGCTCATCCGGCGGAGAGTCCTTCTCGGCGATCTCGTGCCAGCCCGCCTTCACCGTCTCCTGGTACCTGCGCATCACCGAGAGCGCAACATCCTCTTTGTTCTCGAAGTAGCCGTAGATCGTGGCCTTACCGATGCCCGCCTCTCCGGCAATAGCATCCATGGTCATCTTTTTGAAGCCGTAGCGGTCCATCAGGCGCGTTGCGGCGTCCAGTACGGATTCCCTGACATCAGGCGGTGCGGCGACTCTCGACATCGATCTCCTCTATTCCGAACAGATCGCAATTTCGTTCGGAATGATGTTTACGCCCGGCATCGCCACGAGGTTTCCGGATTGTTGGTATTGGATTTGTCGGAGCAGGAAGTTTGTCGCTTCGCGGGGAATGGGAGGCAGGATCGTCGTATTCCCTGAAATCGGGATGGCGTCGATTCGGACGAGCTTTAGGCACTTGGGAGCGTGTGATTGGCGGTAGAAGTTAGTTCAGAATTAGAGCCGCAGCGCAGAGCCGGGCCCGATAACCGCGTGGTTTACCTCTTGCTGGCGCTAATCTTCACCCTCGGGCTTGGCCTGCGGATTGCAGGGCTTACCTGGAGCCTTCCGGACGCGCGGCACCCGATCGCGACGTACCACCCGGACGAGCTGGTCAACCTGGCAGCCGCCGAACAGGCCGATCTGGCCCATGGCAAGATCGATATCGGTTTCTATAACTACGGCGCCTTCTATTTCTACCTGGTTAGCCTATCCGACACCATTGGCCACGGCTACGGGCTTATTCCCAATACTGCCAATATCGATCCAAAAAGCGTTTCCGAAGCTGAGGCGCTGCGGCTGCAAGGGCGCGAGCGAGCGGGAGAGTTCCTGGCGGGCCGACTCGTTACCGCGCTTATGGGGGCCGCAACGATCCCGGTCGTTTTCCTGCTGGGCGTGCGGCTATACAGCCGCCGCACAGGGCTGCTCGCGGCGCTGCTCTATGCGCTTGCGCCACTCCCCGCGCTCCACGCCCACTTTCTGACGGTGGACGTTCCCGCCACGCTGTTCGTCAGCCTGACGCTGCTCTCGGCGGCGAATTTGCGGGTAATCGGCTCGTTTCGCGAGGTCGCCTTGGCCGGAATAGGGTGCGGACTGGCCACTGCGACCAAGTACACCGCGGTCGTTTGTGTCGTCGCCCCGCTCTGCGCCCTGGCGCTGGGAGCAGCGCAAACTTCCGGCCCGGAGCGCAACGCCGCCCTTCGCACGGGAGCGCTGAAGGCTGCGACGCTTATAGGGGTAATGGCGGCTGCATTCCTGGTCGCCTGCCCGGGGCCATGGCTCAATTGGGGCGCATTCTGGAACGGGACCTACCCCGGCTCCGGTGTACGGTACGAGCTTTTCGAGCATGCGCGCACTGGGCACGGCTACCTCTTTACGGACACCGGCCCAGGATGGTGGTACCATCTGAGCGTCTCATTGCGATATGGACTTGGCCTGCCTCTCCTGCTTCTTTCTGCTGTTGGGTGCGCGTACGCCGTACGCCGCCGCACTCCCTCGGATATCATCCTGCTGGCGTTCCTTGTCGTTGCCTACTCCGCCACTTCGCTGTCGGCGGTGCGCTTCGCCCGCTACCTCATTCCGCTTACTCCTGCGCTCTGCGTACTGGCGGCTCGCGTGGCCGTGGAGCCTTACGCCCGCCGGATCGCCTCGCGCATCGCGCTCGCATCGGCGGCGCTCACCGTCGCC
>JAYTEU010000046.1:0-3096 GCA_043734985.1 Chthonomonadaceae bacterium | reverse complement strand
AGTATGCTCGTCGCATGGGCGACGAGCTGGGTAAACGACGCCGGGTCGGAGACGGCCATTTCGGCCAGCACTTTGCGGTCAAGGGTGATGCCGGACTTGTTCAGGCCCTCGATGAAGCGGCAGTACTGAACGCCTGCGGCGCGGCATGCCGCGTTGATGCGGACGATCCAGAGCGCGCGGAAGCTGCGCTTTTTGTTTCGCCGATCCGTGTAGGCATAGTTGCCCGACTTCATGAACTGTTCGTGCGCCGTCTTGAACAGGCTGCGCTTGCCGCCGAAGTTGCCCTTCGCGGTCTCTAAAATCTTCTTGTGACGCTTGTGCGTCATCACACCACGCTTAACGCGTGCCATTAGGTCTGCTCCTTCCTGCTAAACCGACTACTTTAGGCCTTTGCCAAGCATGCGCTTCATTCGCTTGAGATCTCCCTTGAACAGCTCGGCTCCTCGCATGAGGTCGCGCTTGTTGCTGGCGGTCTTTTTGCGCATCAGGTGGTTCAGACCCGTGCTTTCGCGCATGAGCTTGCCGGTGCCGGTGACCCGGAACCGCTTCACCACGGTCTTGCGTGTTTTGATCTTATTCTTCGTCATGACGTATGTATGGCCTTATTGAATGGATTTGCCGTACGCGTTTCCGCGGTTTGCGTTAAACACCAAAAGAAGCCGGGCAAGGTTCCGGCTTCAGGTGTAAACCGAAAACGCCGGATTCCCCGGTATCAGGCTTTCGGGCTGAGGATCATCGTCATCATCTTGCCTTCGAGCGACGGCGGTTTTTCGATGATCGCATGCTCGGTAACCGCTTCGATCATGCGCTCCATCAGCCTTCGTCCGATTTCCGGATGCGTGATCTCACGCGCCTTAAACTGTACGGTGACTTTTACCTTGTCGCCGTCCTCCAGAAAGTCCAGAGTATGCCGCACACGCACCTGAAAGTCGTGCTCGGCGGTCACGGGCCGCATCTTGATGCCCTTGACTTCCTGCTGGCGCTGCTTTTTGTGCTGCTCGCGCTCCCGCTTGCCCTGCTCGTACTTGTATTTGCCGTAATCCATTATACGGCACACCGGCGGCTGGGCAGTCGGTGCAACTTCTATGAGATCGAGCCCTTTTTCCTGGGCCAGGGCGAGGGCGTCACGAATGCTGAGAATGCCTAGCGCAGTTCCTTCATCATCGATGACTCGCACGTCGCGAACGCGCTGTTCGCGCGGGCCTCGCAAAAGTTGTTCGTTTACGCGAAAATCCTTGTTAATGGCGGCAATCCTCAGGCGTCGCAGCGACCCCAGGCGATACGTTTCAACGCGCGAAAGTTTCGCGCCCGGACCCGTGACAAAACGCGGGTCTGTATCTTAGACAAGGGGTAGTGTACCTTAGTTTGCGGTCGGAGTCAATAATCGCGAGAGGCGCCGTCTGAAATATTTGCGAGCGACTGCGCCAAACAGGCGGCGACAGCGTGAACGCTTTCGCTCTGGGGCCTTCGGCGAATTGCCCCTCCGGGGCATGAAGGGCAGACCGCAATAATCGCAGGCTTTAAAGCTTGCGGACACAAGTCTACCGCATGCCGACGATCGCCCCGCCGAGCTTCTGTTTGCCGACCGAGTAGACCATCACGCCGAGCGTGTCCCCGGTACGGGCGGTAGCGTGGCAGCTCAGGCACTCCTGCTTGGATGCCAGAACCGGGCGCATCAATACCTCCCACGACTCGTCGCCCGCGCGGACCTCTTTGCCCTGCATGAGCAGGGGGAGCGCTCTGATGGCCTTCTCCTCGAACCGCTCGAAATTGAGTTGGTGCGCCTCCGCAGCGCGCTTGCCGGTCCCATAACTGGGATGCTCCCACGGCGAGGCCACGCTTTCCCGGTTGAAGTAGAGCATCTCCAGCCTGGGCTTGCCGGTGTAATAGGCAGGCTTTGGCTTCGGCGCGCAGTGGAGCAGGCTTATCGCATAGTCACGATTCGCGGCATTCACGTTCGCGATAGCCTTCTGCTCCTCCGGAGTATCCACCTTAAGCTGAACGATGCCCGCGTGCAGGCGAAAGACCACCCGGAATGCGCCGAAGTTCCGATCGCGTAGTATCTCGAACCGCGGCTGGACGTAACTATCCAGCGCTTCCGCAACTTGCATCGCGGACCCCAGCGACTGCGTGGGTACGGCTTTGGAGGTGAGCACTTCGCCCGGCAGGTTGTACATCCTCGCATCCACGGCCATCTTGCCCGCGCACGAGGCAATCAGCACAAACGGCACGAGCACACAGCCGGCCGCTATTCGCTTGAGTTTGGGCAATTTTTGCTCCTTTGGCCGGGTCGATAAATGACCCGGCAGAGAGGCCTGCACCCGGGCGTCCTCCGGACGCAACATCCGCACATCCGCTACCGCTTGGATGGTTTAGCAGGCTGTTGCAATCTCACAATTCCGCACAAATTACGGTAACTAGAACAAGATACGTGACCATGTATTTGCGTGCGGAGCACGCCCGGCCGCAGGCCTTTATGCCGGGTCGTTTATCGACCCGGCCCCCTGCCCTACGCTATTCGCGCCGTTCGTCCGGCGGCCGGAGCAGGCCACGGGTCATGAAAAGCAGGAGGAGCAGCAGGAAGATCGCGCAGAACAGGGCATGGACCCACGCCGGATAGCCCGCATAGCCACCCCGTTGACCGTATCTGACGGGAAACGTCCACCCGAATTGCACGATGATCCAAGAAAAATAGATCAGGTTGCCGATCAGGATCAGGCTGACAATTCCACCGCTAAACAGCTCCCAACGTGAAGGCCTGTCGTCCGAGGTGAGCCAATCGGCGAACCAGCCGGGTTCTTCAGACCTGGGCTGCGCCCTGTATGCCTTCCACTCCCGGCGCCACTCTGCCCAAGAATCCCGCCAACTCTGCCAGTCGGCCTTGCGCTGCTCGCGGTTGGCAAGCCAATTGCGGCGCTGCTGCGTCCATTTCACCACCGCGATGCGCCATGCTCGGAGGCGATCTCTCGCGGCTCCCGGAAATTCACGGCACCGATCCATCAGGTAGAGTTTTGCGCGATGGAAGGCGAGCTTGCGCTTCTGTGCAGGCGTCTGCCAGGAAGCGGCCCTGCCGCTGCCGCGCTCCGCCTCTTCGAT
>JAYTEU010000045.1:0-1735 GCA_043734985.1 Chthonomonadaceae bacterium | reverse complement strand
TGCTCGGGCCGCCCCGGAAAGTCGCGGCCGGTCTGCCAGTGCATGATCCAGTCCGGGTCCTTGAAGCGCATGATGGACTGTACGGTATCCGGGAACTCGCGGCCGTCGTCCGGGTAGCCGAACTTGCCGCCGTAGCACGTCACCTGCGTCGGCATGGGCAGGTCGGTGTCCTTGCTCATGGCGAGCAGGGCCATATCCATCATATGAACGCCCCAGTCGCCGGTTTTGCCCGTGCCGTAGTTCGTAAACCAGCGCCAGTTGTAGTGGACGTGGTTGTCGGCATAGGGAATCCAGGTGGCGGGGCCATTCCACATATCGTAGTTCAACGTGGCGGGCGGGGTCGTCGATTTCGGATGGCCCGCCAACCGGGTGTCGGTGCTCCAGGCGCGGCAGAGTACTATCTTGCCCGCCTTGCCCGACCGGACATATTCGATGGCGCTCTGGAACTCGCTGGTGCTGCGCTGCCAGGTTCCGACCTGCACGATCTTCTTGAACCGCTTGACCGCGGCGTCCATCGTCTTGGCCTCGGCGATATCGTGCGAGATCGGCTTTTCGCAGTAGGCGTCTTTTCCGGCCTCGACCGTGTGGATCAAGTTAAGGCAGTGCCAGTGGTCCGGGCTGCCAATGATAATCGCGTCGATATCCTTCCGTTCGAGCATTTTCCGGTAGTCGCCGAAGAGGGCCGGCCGCTTCCCGTACTTCTTTTCGACGGCGTTGATCTCGTGCGGCATTCGGGCTGTATCGACGTCGCATAGGGCGGCGACCTGGATCACCGGGTTCTCCATCAGCTTGCCCATATCGACGGCGCCCATGCCGCCGCAGCCGATCAGCCCTAGGACGATCTTGTCGTTCGCGCCAACTCGCTTCCCTGCGGCGGATGCGCGCGCGGCTTCGGACTCTCCCACTCCGGCGGCGGCCATTCCGAGCGTGGCCGCGCCTGCTCCGGCCTTGCCCAGAAACTCCCGGCGCGTCACGGATTCTCTGTTAGTAGTCACGGTCTCTTTTGCTCCTTTTGGCTGACTAAAACTTGTCGGTCTCTACCTGAAGCCGAATCTGCCGCAGAACTCCAGCCGAGCGCTCGCACGCCTCCAGGCTGCCTGTAAAGGCGATCGACCTGCCCCGGGTGTGGGCTTCGAGCATGATGCTGACGCACCGCTCAAACGCATAGCCGGTGGCTTTTTGTATCTGCGATACCACCTCGTCCACCGCATGGTAGTCGTCGTTATAGAGAATGACCACATACGGGCCATCCTCGCTGTCGAGATCCTGCTCATCATAATTGGGCCGCGCGCGCGTGTCGATCAGCGGATCCGCCAAACCGGGTTCCGTAGGCATAGTTCGAGTTTCTCCCTGGCCGGAAAAGTCTAACCCGACCAACCAATGCACCTTGCGAAAAGTATATCCTTTTGTCTATTATCCTGTCAAGCAATCGTCGGTAATCAGGCACTTCGGGGCGGTGTCGCGAGGGTCTAGGGGTTTTGATTTTGTTATTAATATCCAGGGGATTTGGCGAGAATTTCCTATCATTAGGGTCGCCGCGTTGTCGAATCGCTTAAATCAGCGTTCGCCGGTGGGAGGAATAGCGCCGGTTCGCGCGCAATTGTGGCTTAACCATTCCCGTTTCATGAGAAGGAGCTTGCACATGTACGATCATCTTAAATCCGTCCCAGAGACGTGTCCGGATTGCCGGGTGGGGCCGGAACCTGCGGAGACCGGCGTCAGCCGCCGCGATTTC
>JAYTEU010000044.1:0-6988 GCA_043734985.1 Chthonomonadaceae bacterium | reverse complement strand
TTCAAAGTCGGGAATCAGGATATCGCTCTCGTTTAGGCGGATCGCCGCCTGGTAGATTCCCGAGGGAACGGAGGGCAGGTGGAATTCAGGCAGTTCCGGCGTCGCCGCGATCTCCTCGCCGCTCTCCGGCGTCAGCACGATCCGCTGCGGATGGAATACTTCGTCCCCTTCGCGCGGCAGGATCTGCCCGATCAGATACCATGCGCCTTCGCCCGCAGGCTCCGCCCAGATGTCGATATCGTGCTCCTCCGTGCCGTAGTTCAGCTTGAACGCCTCCCGTCCGCCGCCTCTCGCCCCCGCTATCGCAGTGTGCGACCGGCCGTCGAAGCGAAGGCGCGCGAGGACCGATGGACGCACGGGCATGCGGAACCGCTCGGTATACAGCGCCTGAAGCCGGTCGACCAGGGCGTGTGGAACCTGTACGCGTGCCGCTTCCCGCATCGTATCGGACGAGCGCTCCAGCCATGAAAGGTTTTCCGTGCAGTGCGCGCAGTTCGCGGCGACGTGCTCTTGGACCTGCGCGGAGGCATTTTGTTCGGCGCGCCCATCGTGAAAATCCACGAGCGTCTCAAAGGATATGCTGCAGCGCTTCAACGGTTAACCCCCTTCAATCCCGGCTGTCAAACTCATATGGCCCGCCATTTTTCGCGGGCATTCCGGTTATCCCGAACTGTTCCGATTCAATAGAGTGAGGTAACGACCGGATAAATACATGGCCGCAATAGACACCGAAAAGATTATTCTCTAATGGAATCCGTGCGCGGCGAGCAGCTTGCGGAGGCTTTGCAGACAGCGCGCGCGCGTGGGGCCGATACTTCCGACCGGCAGGGCGAGCTCTTCCGCGATGTCGGTGTAGCTGACAGGATCGTCGGTGCAGTAGAGAAGGGTCAGCATGCGGCGGCACCGCTCGGGCAGGTCTTCCATAGCCTGGCGAACCAACTGCTGTTCCTCCAGGGCCAGAACCTCAGTCTCTGGGGAATCTGCGGTCTCCATATTGACTCCGGCCGCGGAATCCAAATCCCATTCACCGTCCCCAAGTTCGGAGGCGAGCTTTAGACCCTTTCGTCGCTGAAATCTCCAGACCTCGCGCTTGGTCGTCGATATCAGCCAACTGGAGAGCTTGGCCGTGTCCCGCACATCGGCGAGATGGTCCAGAAGGATCACGCAGACATCCTGCGCGACATCCTCGGAATCCGCAGCCGATAGTCCGGTGCGCAGGCAAGTCGAATAGATCAGCGCGGCGTAGCGCTTGATAAGGGTATCCCAGGCGCCCTTGTCGCCTTTTAGGCAGGCTTCAATAAGATCCCTATCGGGGAGACTATGCCTGGAACGAGCGGGAAAGCTGATTTTGAACGGGAGACTTGGCATGTTATAGGATTATCGAGCTCCTGGGAAGAGGGATCACAAACCCGTATGCAGCGGCGACCGGTCCGATCGTTTCGCATGTCAGCGCTATTGTGGCACATCCGTGCGGCAGCAGGGTGGACAACAGAAACCAGCGCCTTACATCAACGCAGATATTACCCGTGCGCGCGAACGTATTTTTCGCTGCGGCCGCGTCTCTATAGCCGTGATAATACGTAATGTGCGCGTCGATTCACGAATTGAGTCCGCAGTAACGCTCCTTTATTGGCACTATCGACACTACTGCGTGACAGTTTGCATGGTCGGCGCTAATTAGTAATTAGAGACGGAGCGTTCCATCGCGTGATGATATTCGCTCTAATTGCCGCAAGGGCGATTTAAGTCAGTACGGAGAGTGCCGCTGGGTCTCCTTGCAACCCCCCTCTTGGACCCGATAACGGCATTCGCAGCGGCGTGGCAACTAGGAATGCAGGCAAGACTCGTTGCCGGACACGCCGTCCCTCTCGGCCTGGCCCTCCGCGCACGCTTCCATTTCATTTGAAAGGTGAACTCTTCAATGCTTCCATGGCTGCATCGTCACGTTCGGATTGCGGGATTCAACGCCTCCGCAACGCCCGTTTCAAAGCCGGCAATCGCACTACTTTGGGTAGTCGTCGTCATGTGGTGCGCACTCGGCCCGGCGAAGGCGCTGCCTGTCTTCGCCCAGCAGTACCGCGTACCCTGTTCTATGTGCCACTCCATCCCGCCCCGGCTCAATACGTTCGGATATGCATTTCAGGCGAACCACTTTAATATGCCCGGCAATCTGTCCGGCAAAGATTCGCACCCGACGCAGAAATCCGGCACGTATGTACCGATCACCACCATCGCCACGTCGAGTTATTCCAACAGTATCACCAGCAGGCAAGCGACAATAAATTTTCGCTCGATCGAGTTCTTTTTCGCGGGCGGGCTCGGGATAGGTCCTGGCCGGCAGGGCGGATACTTTATCGATTTGACCGCGGGTGGGACCGGCGACGTGAAAACCGGGGATCTCGATGACGCCTACTTTACAATGCCGCTGCTTGGCCGGCACGGCCAACTCGCGATGACCGTAGGCCAGGTAACGCCGCTGCTCTACCAGTACGACCCGGTTAACAGCCTGACGGACACACTTCCCTTCGGCATCAGCGAGGGTGTAGACAACTTCGCATTCGGCGGCTCCAAGCCCATGGTTCGGCTCGACTATTTCGACAACCGTGGGAAGGCGTCGCCGGACGGCAACTACCTTAGCGTTGCCGTTCCGTTTCGAGGCCATCTTGAGCTTACGCGGGACGCGACGGTAGGGTCGGGAAGCGGAGTGTTCGCGCACGCGTTCCATCGTTGGGGCTACACCACCGTTGGGGCGTTAGGTTATGTCCACAAAGACAGCAGTCTCGTGGGATTGATCGGAACGCATGCGCCGTGCAAGCGTCTCTATCTGACCGGCATCGCGACGTTGGGGCATGAGCCGGGCTTGAGCGCCTCTCACCTTGCAATGGAGGCCGAATATCTGCCGAACGAGCGGGTGTCCCTGACGGGGAGAGCCGAGCTGGTCGGCGGCGACCGAAGCGAGCTCGCCACGGTCGCCGCCATCAACTACTATCCATTTCCTATCCGGTTTCTCCGGCTGTCCGCCGAGTCCCACCAGCGCCGCGCCGAGCGCGGCTTCGATCTGAAGGTAAGACTCCAGTATTAGAACGCGGTCGGCAGCCTGTTAACTGGCCGCCGGGCCTGCCTGATCTCCCCAAAAATCCTCACTGCCAAATGTGTCGAACCGGAAGGTTTCTTTGCCCTCCTTGAGTAGCGCGCCTGTATTTTTCATGGCCGGTTCCTCAGATGCCTTGGTTTGCGTCTGAGCGGGAACCTGCACGAGCGTTGCCGATAACAGCAGGGCGAAACTGCTGCCCGGAAACAGCGAGAGCGTCCATTTCTTCAATGGATACATCTTGATAGTCTCCTAAGATTCACGGGTGGATTGCCGGAGTTTCACCGGGACTAATCGTAAATACCACACAGGGAGAACCGTAATAAGTCAGCAAAAATAGTAACTTATTTTTTGTATGTGTACTTTGGGCTTTGCGTACGTATTAGGAGGGAACGGGGGGTACGAATAATATGCCGGGATACGACGACCGTCTCTTCAAGGGCACTCGGGGGCGAATTCTAGCTCTGCTGCGCCGCGCCGATCGCACAGTGAGTGAATTGGCTGAAGCTCTAAAGTTGGCGGGCAACACCGTGCGTGTCCATCTTGCCACGTTGGAACGGGACGGTATAGTCGAGCAAAGCGGCTTGCGTTCGGGAGCGCGTAAACCGCACTACGCGTACCGTTTGTCGACGGGCGCGGAGCATCTCTTTCTTAAATCATGCGACCCTGTACTCGAAAATCTCTTGAGCATCCTTTCAGAACGCTTTGCGCCCGATGAACTGGATGCGCTTCTTCGCGAAGCAGGACACCGAATGGCCGAAAACTATAGTCAGGAGGTACAGGGCGACGTACCAGCGCGGAGGATTAGTAAGGCATTGGAGGTTCTACGCGAGTTGGGCGGTGTCGTCGAACTGGAAGAACAGTCGGGCAGTCTCTTTATTCAGGGGTATCGCTGTCCCCTCTCATTTGCGGTAGTGCGGCACCCAGGTATATGTATATTCGCGGAAACGCTTTTGTCCGAAATCATAAATTGCGCTGTCCGAGAGCGCTGTAATCGGACCCAGCCACCAAGCTGCGCTTTTGAGATAATATTGGAAGCTGATTACGCGTCGTCACAGGTAAAACCCGCCACGGTGGGATAACGGAACATGAGCCGTCCCTAATTTTGGGACGGCTCATGTTTGTGTACATTGTACGGCAGAACTGAGAGGACTATCCGCGCAGCGTGGCCTTGATGAATTCGATGTCCTCGGCGCATAGAGGCTTTCCGGCCGCCAGGGCATTGCTCTCAACCTGCCGGGAGTTCTTGAACCCGGGTATCACGCAGGCATTCGCCGACTGCGCCAGCGGGAACTGCAGCGCTACCCTTACCAGGTCTGAGACGGAACTTCCGAAGCGCTCTTTCAGAGGCTGGAGTCGCCGGCGCATATCCAGCAGCCGCTCGCGCGTGAAGCCGCGGTTGCCGCGCCGGATGTCACCCTCGCCGAACTGCGGCGGATTGTCGGGATCGAATTTGTCCAGGAGGATGCCCTGTGCGAGCGGGCCGAAGAGTACTATTCCAAGCTGCTGCGCGTCGGCCCATTCAAACAGGTTGGTTTCGGGCTTATCGAACGCGTTCCCGAATGCGTTGTAGTTGAACTGCAGAACGTCCGGCCTTGTCACCGGGCAGACGCGCATGAAGTCCTGATAGCCATAGGCGGATTGGCCGATGACGCGGACCTTGCCCTCCTGCTGGAATTGGCGCATTTTATCGGCCGCCTCCTGAAGGTAGATGTCGTTCGGTCCGAAGTTTGTGTTATGGAAGAAATGCAGATCGATATAGTCCGTGCCGAGGTTGGAAAGGCTCTGCTCGAGCTGGTGCCGCAGATGCACGGGCTGCATGGCGTTCGGCGCGGTGCCGCGGAACCAGCCTACCTTCGTGGCGATAACCACTTGGTCGCGCGGAACGTCCTTGAGGAACAGGCCGAGCATCCGTTCCGAGTGGCCGTCTCCGTACACATCTGCCGTGTCGAAATGGTTGATGCCTAATTCGAACGCGCGGTGCAGGCCCGCGAGCGAGCCCGCGTCGTCGTTGCCCGACCACCCGACCGGGTTTCCATCCCGCCACGACGGGCCTCCGATCGCCCAGCATCCCAGCGATATTTCACTGACCCGTAGTCCCGACCGCCCCAGTATCCGATATTCCACGCGGACTCCTTTTCTTGTTCCATTATTATTTCTATGCGCCTGCCCGGCCGGTAAGTCAATGGTCGGATCACTGAGCAGGCCGCAACGCGCAGACGTAGGGCAACCCAGCACAGAGGACGATCGCTGGGCGCTTCGAGTTGCTGCGTACTATTCTGCACCATATTGGTCACTTTGTCTCCGCCTTGCCCCCACTTTGCGATGCTCTATAGCGACTCTCCGGCCGTTTGCAAATGCACACGACTCCAATTTTCCAGAAGAGTAATATTATTTTAGCTGACACTAAAATAATATTTCAATGGTGTTGACATGTTGATTTTATTATGGATATAATGTCGATCGACGTATCGATGCATTCCTAAAATGCAGCATACTGTTGTAGAATTAAGTCCCGCCTTAAGAAAGGTAGTCGAGTGTCAAACTATATCTATCCATCTATTAGCAGAGTAAGCGCGACCACGCTGCTATGGCTGCTCGCGCTCATACCGTCCGTCAGTGTCTCCGCGAAGGCGGATGTGCGCGATTTTCCGTTTACCTATGAGTGGTTTCAAAACAGTAAGGGAGAGCGTGAGCTGGCCTATCATCTGGAGTATCTCCAGAGGGCAAGCGCTTTTAAGCATGAGCTCGAATATGAATATGGAGTTACCAAGCGGTTCTCGGTGGCGCCGTACATCGTGTTCAAGCATGGTGACGGCAGGAGCCTGCATTTCGACGCGGTTAAACTAGAGACGCGCTATCAGCTCGGAGACTACAAGCCGAATCGCGTCTTGGCGGGACTATATCTGGAAGTGGAGCAGGCGGAAAGAGAGGCTCTGGAGCTGGAGGGGAAACTGATACTCTCGCACTATGACCGGCACGGCGGCAACCTATCGTTTAACTTTATCCTGCACAGGCAGTTCGGCAGCGGAACCGACCTGGAGCCGTCCTACTCACTGGGTTATGCGCGAAACCTGAAGGGCGACGTTCGCGGCGGCGTGGAGCTGATCCACGATCTGAACAGCGGCCGTATCAACGGAGGGCCGGTGGCAAGCTTCAATCTCGGCAACATTCATATCGCCACCGGTTATGCCTTCCCGCTTAGCCGTAATGGCGGCAACAAGGGGGAGCTGCGCCTTCTGGCCGAGCATCATTACTAACTAGACGCGGACCTAAGCTTCAGGCGACGACGGAAAGGTCGCTGGGCGTGAACAGGCGGGATACGTCCTCATTTCGGGTGTCCCGGCCCCTCAGATCTTCAAGGAACGTAAGAAAAGTGATCTCCGGCGCCCAGCCTATCTGCTCCTTCGCTTCGGAGAGGTCGTGCTGCTCGACGCGCTCGGGAAGGGGTATCTCGTACTTCTCGATGAGGCGGCGCGCGCCGGGAACGTGCTCCTCGCACCAGTCCGGACCGCGCGATCTGAAATCGGCGATCACCTCCGTCGGCATGCCGTGGCAGCTATGGACGATGGTTCGGAACAGCCCGATGCGGACGTCGATCGCCGCCTTGAGCGATGCCAGGGTGGAGGTCGCCACATCCCGCCGGTCGACGCCGTTTCGCAGCAGCTTCGCGCCGAAGGCGAGGTAGGGCTTCGGCACGAAATCGTGGTAGCGAAGCATTGCGGTCGGCGTTCCGGTCGACTCTTGGAACATACGGCAAAGGTCCTCGCCGATAACTTTGGTGACGCTATAGACTCCGCCGTATCCGTACGCCATCGAGGAGGCGAACACCATGGCTTTCACGCCCGCGTCCCGGCTCGCCTGGAGCACGTTGAACGTACCATCCACATTCACGGC
>JAYTEU010000043.1:0-1502 GCA_043734985.1 Chthonomonadaceae bacterium | reverse complement strand
TTCCGTCATTTCGGCGAAGAACTCCTTCTGGTCCGTGAGGCCGTAGTGGGGGCGCATCCGGCCGTTCATGTGCGGCACCGACTTGTATTTACCACTTTCGGTGAACTTGCGCCATGCGGCCAATATCTCCGCGTTTTCGAAGCCGAGAACCTGATCGTGGTAGGCGTGCGCCAGCTCGTGCAGGACGGCCCAGGGCTGCTGGAACTGGATGTCATAGCTCGCGAAGTAGGCGGCGTCCGGGATATGGACGCACTTCGCCAGGCTCGAATCGTATCCGTTCTCCTTCAGCCACTCCACGCTCGGGTGGTACTGCATGCTTTTAAGCTTTCCGTGCGTGAGGTCCACCCAGAGCGGCACAGCCTGCAGCCGCTTCACCTTGTCCGCGGGGACGACCAGAGTGATGGCGATCAGCCGAGCGCCTAGAATGCGGAGGGCGCGATCCCCCAGCGGTATGTCCGCGCCGGCGAGCAGCCGGCGATCGATATGCACGGTCCAGCCCTCGATCTCGCGTGTCGTATGGGCGGTCGGTTTGGCCGCCTCTGCTTGAACGGGCGCCCGCGCGCCTGCGACATGCGCCTTCGTAATACTAGATAGACCCTTCGATCCAGCCATGGCTCCCGAACAGTGGAGCAGAATCGCTGCCCCGCAAAATGCCGCTCGAATCATTCCATCTCCTCACCGGTGGGCATCCGGATTTCGCCAACATTTTCAGGCTTCGAGAAAATGGAGATCTTCGAGGGTGGCGCCGTCTACGACGCGATCGAAAATCCGGTCCACCTCATCGCTGTCTTTGATGGCCTCGATAAGACGAATAACTTCGTCGGGCACGTCGCCGAACTTGCGGCGCATCTGTCTGAGGAGTGATTCGCGCTTTCCCTGGTCGATCCCAATTTCAATTCCACGTTTTTCGTATACTGAGATCATTGCTTGAATCTCCCTGGCTTCGGGGGCTGCGATCATCTGTCGCAGCTCTTCTTGTTGTTCGGCCTTGAGGGGCAGGTAGGTTTCGAGGATGTTGGTGAGCAGGGCACGGCGGGCATCGTCGACGTTTGCGCGCGCCATAGCGCGGAGGCTTCTATACCCTTGCACGACGAGGCCGAGGCGGCTGGGTTTCATGAGTGCGCTGAGGGCGGGTCCGAGCGGGTTTTTCGATTTCCTGATAGTCGTCGGCAAGGAGATCGGGGAGGCCGACGGCGCGGTAGGTGAAGAGTGCGATCTGCTCGCCGAAGACGCGTTCCTCGTGCTGCTCTGCGGCGAGGCCGCCCGCGCCGGCTGCGAGATAGACGACGATGGGATAGATGGGCACGCGGTGGCGGAGGCTGAGTAGCTTGTAGTATTCGTGCATACGCTCGGGAAGCTCGGCGCGTCTGCGGGACTCGACTTCGATGTGGGTGAGGATGATCTCCGGCTGCCCGTCGAGGGTGTAGACCTGTGCGACGACGTCGGCTTCGCGCTGTCTGCCCTGGGGGATGTCGGTGAAGGTCTCTTTGTCAAGGAAGGTG
>JAYTEU010000042.1:0-5257 GCA_043734985.1 Chthonomonadaceae bacterium | reverse complement strand
TCCACGCCAAGAACCGTGCGGGCCTCGTAGGCCGAGAGCGCGGGATAGGGCGCTTCGTCGCCGAAGATGAACGCGTAGCCTTTTCGGCCCTGCTCCTCGATACAGTAGTCGATGCAGTTCCCGGCCGCGTACGCCGCAAGCTCGTAGGACTCCTCGCCGGTCCCGCCGCCGCCGCCCTCCAGCCAGAGCTCTTTCAGCCACTGGTCGATCCTGGCGTCGGACTCGAACGGCGAGAACTGGAGGGGCGCGATATCGCTCTTGGCATCTCCCACCCCGATCCAGGCGATCTGCGGCGACGTGACCAGGTCGAGCGACCGAAGGCTTCCCAGCAGTGCAGGGACGGCCTGGTAGAGCGCGAGGGAATCGGGTCCACGGCTGCTGGTGACGTCCATAAACATTGCGAACGGAGTGGGATGCGGATGCTGCTCGCTGGATGCCACCTGTTTCCCATTCGGCCGGCGGATGTCCAGCATCGGGTGAATACTCTGCTGGCCGCCGCCCGCTATATCCGCGTTGCGCGCGAACATGCCCGCGCTTACGGTCCGCGTGGCGTGCATCGCCTCCCGCGCGGATTCGATACTCTCATGATAGTTGCCGTAACCCATTTGTTTGTCTCCTCAATAACCGATCTACCGTCTCATCACGGAGCGGGCATCTCCAGATTGCGCCACTTCCTTTCGCCCCACAGCTCTGTCTTCATCCGCTCCAGCGTTTCGAAGAGCTGCCAGCAGTCATCCGGGCGATGGTAGGAATCCTCGTTTACCATACTGCGGAGGAACGCGGCCAGGCGCGGCTCGACTTGTGGCGGAATCTCGTTTGTTTTCGGGTCGCCCCCGACCAGCCAGAGATACGTTTTGCCGATGCTATAGATGTCGCTCCACGGCCCGGCGGTGGAACCGGCCGCTTCCGGCGCGCTGAAGGTGTCGATTGCGCCGAGCACGCACTGCCCCGTTCGAACGGGCGCGATGGCGGAGCCTCCCCAGCCGACCACGATACCCCGATGGGTCGAAGGCTCGATGACGACATGCTCGGGACAGATGCGCCCGTGGACCACCCCGTACTGATGCGCCATGCCCATCACGGCGAGGGTGCGGCTGAGCATCCAGACCATGTCGCGCGCGTCCAGGCCGTCCCGGTATGGCGGGTGCTCGCGGACCTCCTCCAGGTTAAAGCCGTCTATGCGGCGCATCACGATCCCCATGCGCCCGCCTGTCTCGAAGCGGTCCAGGGGCCACGGCAGGTACGAGGTTTCGCGGTAGTCTTCCTTCCTCAGCATTCCGAGCACGTTCGCCTCGCGCTCTACAAATGCGGACGTTTCGGGCGTCTTCGCGACTTTGAGGATGACCTCGCCCAGGGCGACGCCCGCAATCTCCAGGTAACCGTCGTAGAGCGTCGTCTCGCCGCCCTCGCGGCGGCGCGCGCCGATATAGTAGCGCCGGACGCCCGCATCGAAGAACCGCGCGCGATATCCCGGCGGAACGGTTCCGCCGCGCCCCTGAAGGTTGTAAGCGCCGATCTCGATCCGGTTCTTCGCCTGGAGGTAGAACTCCTCCAGGCGCCTATCGAGATCCCGGGCGATATCGTTGTCGTCCGGCGACTGGTAAAGCAGCGACGTGACGGCCTTCAGCGCCTCGTAAGCGCACTTTCTCTTGCCAAGCTGCACGCCGCGCGGCAGCAGCACAGGCTCCGCGCCGAGCAGATCCTCCGGGTCTCGCGCGTCACGGAGGAGACCGGCGACTCTTTCAAGCTCTTGATCCATACAATCCCCGCAATCAGTAATTCGAGCCGGTCCGCCGAACTCCGGGGGCCGGGGCGATGAGCTTGTCCCAGGGAATTTGGCCGCCGAGCATTGTGAGCGCGGTGAGGAAGCCGAGTTCCGCCTCGCCTGTCACCGCCGGGTACCTCAGGATGGCCAGCAGGTAGCGCACCATGTTGTCTTCGAGGCGCGAGTAGTCCGGCGCGACCACGACGCCGAGCATTTTGAGCATCTGGTCGCGGTTGGCCGCGCCGATCTGGGACGGAAGCGAGGGGTTGTCGAGCACCTCTTTGATCTTCAGGGCGTCGTAGCCTAGCGCCATCGCCACCGGTACGCCGACGCCCGCGAACACCTTATTGATCTGCATGCTTACCGCATCGGCGGCGTCCCGGAGCGCGTCGGTCGGGGGCGGCTGCAGCATCCCGGGGGGCATGGCGTGCGCCCCCGCCCCGCCTAGCAGGAGCGCCATCGTCGTCGCGGGGTTCATCATGCCCTGCTGCCAGCTCTCGCCCCAGGCTTTGAGCTGGCCCTGGAAAGAGATAAGCGCCGGCCACAGCAGGGTGTCGAGGCGTTTCAGGAAGGCGTCCCTGCGCTTCTGAGAGACAAAGTTGCCGTCGATGCCCGGCATGCCCTCGTAGATTTCGGCATAGTTGCGCTGGCTGACGAGCTTGCGGAGCTTGTAGAAGTCCTCTCCGACCGTCTCCTCCAGGGATTCGGCATACTGCTCCATACGATCGACCAGCAGGGCGGGTATCTGGAAATAGCCGCAGCGATCTGCCAGAGCCGCGCGCGCCGCCAGCACCACCGTGGCCTGGCTCACCTTCAGGCTCGCTCCCGCCTTGAGCTGCGCCAGGAGCGAGGCATCGTCCGGCACGCTCGGCAAAATGCCCAGCGAGGCGTCCAGGGAGAGGTTGTTCAGCGGCGTTGTGGAGGGCGCGACGGCATCCGGCCGTGCGCGCAGTGTCTCGGCCACCGCTTTGCGCAGCCGAGCCATGGGAATGCCGGAGAGCGCCGCCTGGATGTCGGCGAACGGCGTGTACTCCTCGTTGCGGAGGGCATCAATTGCGTCGACGCCCGGATCGCCGACGAGCGGCCTGAGCTTCTCGGTCACCTCATCGGCGGTCGAGCCGATGGCCGCCGCAAACGGCGAAATGAAATCGATCCACGCCTGCGCGGGCGTGGGCGCGGCGCTCTCCGCTACGGTTCCCGTATCTTCGGATGCCATACCTGATTACCAGCCTTTCTTGTGTTCGGACCGACGTTTGTGTTGCCCGCTTCTTGCGGTAGTATTTCGACTACATGCCGCCAACTTCCTATCAGGGTTTTACAGTCGGATTCGCAAAGTTGAGCGAAGGGTTTTACCCGTCGACCAAGCCCCGCAGGACTTCCGGCGTAACAGGGCGAAACAAAATAGGCGCGACGCGCCAACGCGGTCGCGGGGTTTCCCAGGGTAGGCGCCCGGTTCCCAGGGTAGGCGCCCGGTTCCCAGGGTAGGCGCGACGCGCCAACCCTGGGCTTGTGGACGCAATCCCTTCGGGATAAAATGCTGGTCACGAATGATTGGCGCATTTGTTCCCCGAAGGGGATCCGTCGCCCAGACTGGGGTTGCCGCGTCGCGGCTACCCCAGGTGCCGGCTCCGGAGCATCGCCTGACCGAACTGACAAAACAACGTGGGCCGATCAATTGCTCTCCCACGACGAGGTGGTATCAATGTCTTATCGCACGTTCACACGCACACTGATTGCCCTGGCAATCGGCCTTTCGATCCTG
Source organism: Chthonomonadaceae bacterium (assembly GCA_043734985.1). Classification (GTDB taxonomy): domain Bacteria; phylum Armatimonadota; class Chthonomonadetes; order Chthonomonadales; family Chthonomonadaceae; genus DATGJU01. The sequence goes on along the minus strand of JAYTEU010000042.1, from coordinate 1,730 downwards.
GCCGCCGTCCCAGTGGTCGGCCAGCCCGCCGGGGACGCTGCCCGAATGCAGAAACGCTGGCTGTTTGTCTGGCGGGATATGTCGGACCCGAAGGAGGTCGATCGGATGATCGCGCGGTTTCCGCGCGCGAAGGCCGACGGTTACAACGGCGTCGCCTTCTCCTTCAATGTGCCGCCCGCCAAGGCGCCCCTGCTGCGCCAAGCCGCGAAGCAGAACGGGCTCGACCTGGTCGCCATCGTGATGAACGGCTCCCGCGACCGCAACTATGTCGAGGGCGTGCTCTCGAAGGACGCGCTGTTCGTGGCGAAGAGCGGCATCGCGGCGCACCAGCCGGACAACCCGACCCAGGTGAAGAACGCCGACTTCGAAACCGCTGCCGGCAACCATTTCGGCGGCTGGGGCTTTCAGGACGACGAGGGCGTGACCACCTTCGCCGATCGCGACGTGGCGCATGGCGGTAAGGTGTCGCTTCGCATGGAGAACGTCGGTAAGAACCAGTACCGCCACTGTCGCATTTCGCAGCGCATCCAGCTCACGCCCAACCGCCAATACCGTATCTCCTTCTGGCTGAAGACCGAGAACCTGACGCCGGCCGATGCCGAGGTCAAGGTGCTTACTGCCGATTCCGGGCGCTCGATCGGCTTCCAGACCTTCCACACAGACCGGACACAGGACTGGAAGCACTACGACCTGGTCTTCAACAGCCTGGAAAACAGCGTAGGGAACCTGTATCTGGGCTCCTGGTCGGGCAGGGATGGCAGGATGTGGTGGGATGACTTAAAGATCGAAGAGATCGGCCTAGTCAACGTGCTTCGGCGACCAGGGTGTCCGGTCACGGTGCGCGGCGAGAACGGCGTCGACTATCAGGAGGGCCGCGACTTCGAGAAGATCGTCGATCCCCAGCTGCACCCATGGAGGGCCTATCACGAAGCGCCCTCCATTAGGCTGACATCGGCGACGCGCATACGCGAAGGCGAGCGCCTGCGCGTCAGCTACTACCATCCCATCATCGTCTACGAGGACCGGCTGACGAGCTGCCTCAGCGAGCCGAAGGTCTTCTCAGATTGGGAGCAGGAGGTCCGCACTGCCAACACGCTCCTCCACCCCGCCGCGTTCCTCATGTCCCACGACGAGCTGCGCGTCATCAATCGCTGCGCCCTCTGCCAGAGCAAGCACATGACGCCGGGAGAGCTGCTGGCCGAGAACGTTCACAAAGCGGCGGAGATCATCCGAGCCGTGCGGCCCGACGCCGAAATCTGGGTCTGGAACGATATGTTCGACCCGATGCACAACGCCGTGGACCACTTCTACGCCGTCAACGGGCCGCTCGCCGGATCGTGGAAGGGCCTGGACAAAGGGATCGGCATCGTGAACTGGCACGGCGGGCTGATGGGAAAGAACAGCAAGTTCTTCGCCGACCTGGGACTGAAGCAGATCCTGTCGGGATACTACGATGGCGATGAAAAAGGGGATGCGATCGCGAAGTGGATCGAGGCTACCAAATCGATCCCGAGGATAGAGGGCGCCATGTACACCACCTGGGAGGACAAGTACGACGCCATGGACGCCTGGGCGAAACGCGCCTGGGGCGGCGCGCGCTAGTCTTATTTTTTACGTTCTCGGCGCAGAATTCGGACAATATGTCTCTGTAATCCTGGTTCAGCAATGGGCATTCCCATGAATGCCCAAGCATCCAGGGCAAGCTGCCACATCATTCCGATACGATCCGC
>JAYTEU010000041.1:0-5299 GCA_043734985.1 Chthonomonadaceae bacterium | reverse complement strand
GACGGCGAGTGAGACAATACTCCGGCGATCCGGCCCATGATATGGTAGAGAGGTTGTTTGTCTACGTGAAGCGTGACGCGCTGATCTCGGACAGTCGGGGCGGCGCGTAAATCCACCTTATACGCCTTTGACAATTCACGGAGCGCGTTGGCCATCGGGAGGTTGGTAGCCTCAAACGTGACCTTTGCCTGCAGCGACGGTTCGTCTTTAAGCAGCAGGGGCGATCTGCCCTGAGCCGCCGCCAAGTCGCTGGCGTGGCGCGGTGTGGCTGAAGCCAGTATGCAGCAGACCGAAACGAACGCGATTGCGAGGCCGACTATAAGTGAAACGGGAGTTGCACCCCCTGGGCTCCGCGCTGGAAGGACAAGTAGTCTGCTCATTTTGGCTCTCCTCCATGTGGAGCTTCGCTTCGACTTCTACTTTCGCACTCGGGCAAAACATCCGGGCGTGCTGCTATTGTTCATCGGCTGGTTCCGGTTCCATTTCGCCGGCGGGCTTGAAATCTACCCTCGCAGTAATGTCGGAAGGGCACAACCGGCAGCCAATCGCGGGCAGTGGAAAGGTAGCCTTCAGGCCCTGGTACAGGCTGTACAGCCACACTCCGTATGACTGATGTTCATCGACCTGAATGAGCGGTCGATCCTGGGCCACAATAACATATGTTGACAATGACGAGAGGGTTTGGTAACAGTTAAGCTTATCGCCCCGGTCCGTTCTCTCGGTGGATTCGGAGAGACATCGACTATACCTACAAGTATACCTACACGATTTTGGAGAGGCCAGCGATCGAAAAGCGGCAGGACAACGCACCGGCGATGTCTAATTGGGTAGCAATCACAGCAAGACAGCGCGGCGCGGCCCCTGCCGCACGCCATTTTCTCAGGAGGACGGACTCATGAGCGGAATTTCCCGAAGGCGGTTCCTGGAGCAGTCGCTGATTGCGGCGGCTGCGGGAATGGCGGCGGCCGGCAGTCGAGAGGCGGCGCACGCGGCCGAGCCGATGCGCCGCCGCGTCGCGGCCAACGATAAGATTCGCATCGCGGTCATCGGTTTCAACAGCCGCGGCCAGAGCCACATCGAGGACTACCTCAAGAAATCCGATGTCGAGATAGTGGCCCTCTGCGATGCCGATAACAAGGTGCTCGACCGAGGGGTCGCTTTTGTTGAGAGCAAGTCCGGCAGGAAGCCCGTGGGCTACCAGGACATCCGCAAGCTGCTGGAAAGCAAGGAAGTGGACGCCGTCTCCATCGCCACTCCCAACCACTGGCACTCGCTCGCCGGTATCTGGGCCATGCAGCACGGCAAGGATGTCTACGTCGAGAAGCCGGTAAGCCACAACGTCCGCGAGGGCCGCATCCTGGTCGCAGTGGCCCGCAAGACCGGAAAGATCTGCCAGGCCGGAACCCAGTCGCGCTCCGCCAAAGCCTGTAAGGACGCCATGGAGTACATCCACTCCGGCAAGATAGGCAAGGTGACGCTCTCCCGCGGCCTCTGCTACAAACGGCGACCGAGTATCGGCAAAGTCTCTGCGGATCAGCCCGTACCCGATGGCGTGGACTACGATCTCTGGCTCGGCCCGGCCCCGCAGAAGCCGGTTCACCGCCAGCGCTTCCACTACGATTGGCACTGGCAGTGGGACTACGGCGCCGGCGATCTGGGCAATCAGGGCATCCACCAGATGGATATCGCGCGATGGGCGCTCCACCGCGACACCCTGCCCACCAGCGTGATGAGCATCGGCGGCCGGTTCGGCTATGTAGATGACGGCGAGACCCCGAACACGGAGCTATCCTTCTTCGACTACGGCGATGCCCAGTTGATCTTCGAAGTTCGCGGCCTGAAAACGGACAAATACAAGGGCGCAGATGTCGGCAACATCGTTTACGGAACCGAAGGGTACGTGGTGTTTACCGGCGATTACGGCAAGACTGCCGCGTTCGACAACAACGGCGTGCTTGTCCAGTCCTTTACGGGTGGCGGCGACCACTTCGGCAACTTCCTAGATGCTGTCCGAAGCCGCAAGCGCGAACAGCAGAACGCCGAAATCCTGGAAGGCCACCTCTCCAGCGCCATGTGCCATCTGGGCAACATCTCATACCGGCTCGGCAGCATGCAGCCCTTCAACACCAAAACCAAGGCGTTCGGCGACAACAAAGAGGCCTACGAGACGCTCGGCCGCATGGAAGAGCACCTTGCCGCCAACGGCGTCACCCTCGCGGAGACCAAATATATGGTTGGGCCCACGCTCAAGCTCGATCCCAGGCACGAAAAGTTCGTACACAACGCGAAAGCTAGCGCGCTCTTGACTCGCCACTACAGGTCCGGATTTGTGGTTCCAAACAAAGCCTGAAACGCACCGCGGCAGGGAGACCGTGTCCCCAACAGACACCGCCATAGAACACGAACCGCCCGGCTTCGCGTATTCCGATCGGAACACGCGAAGCCGGGCACGCATCTGGAGATCTTCTAAGGCTCGGCAGCGATGACGTTCCAAAATACTCAGTCCCGGATATTGGCAGCCGCTGTCGTCGTGGTGATACTGACCGCCGTGTTCCTGGCAGGACCGGCGCGCGACGCCATGAACGCCGCCACGGCGTTAGCCGTCTTGATCCACCTCGGCCTGGGCGCAATCGTCATAATCCCGGTCGTCTGGGCAATCGCGCGAGCCACCCGCGCGGCAAGCAGTCTCGCGTCGCGCCTCCTCTTCCTGTTCCTGCTATTCGCCTTCAGCCTATGCGCCGCAGGAGGACTGTACCTCGCCGCAAGCGCCGCGACAGGCCACTCCACCGCCCGCGACCAGTTCACCAACAACCTGCACTACGCCACGGGGCTGGCATCGGTGCTGCTCGCGGCAATCTGCCTGGGTCCATCCCTCCGCTCATGGCGAAAGAGAAACGCTGGGCAAGAAGGCGAGGAGTCCATTCCCGTCGGTGATGAAGCCCGTGGCACCCAGGGGGTACCCGAAGTCCTCGGCTCACGACGACAAAATCGCCCAGGGGCACCCGGCCTGCGCGGACACCATGCCGAGTCAGCGAAGGCCGGATGCCCCTGGGCAATTTTGCCTTCACCAGGCGAGCCCGTACGGACCACGCCGCCCGCCATTACGTCGCCCTCTCACCCTCTCACCCCCTCACCCCCTCACCCCCTCGTCGCATCCGCTGCCCTGCTCCTCGTCCTAACCCAGGGCGCACTCTTCGGCGCAGCCGCGATCCTGCCGAGTTACAATGCCGAGGAGTACTACCGCGACCTGACCGCAACGACTCCAGGGCAGGCGCGGAACTCCCTGTTTCCCGCTGGTCTCAGGACAGAGACTGCGCACGCGCTCGCCGGGATGCAATCCGGCGATCTGCCGATTCCCGACTCCGCCTCCTGCGGGATTGATGGCTGCCATCCGTCCGAGCACCGCGAATGGCAAGGCTCCGCCCACCGCTTCGCCGGGACCGACCCGTTCTATCTAGCGGCGCGAAACGAGAGCGTCCGAACCACCGGACCGGACACGGCGCGCTGGTGCCAGGGCTGCCACGCACCCGGCGCGGCGATTGCCGGATCGGGTCACCCCGGCGGCTCGAAGCAGTCGAACGCCGGAGAAGCTGACGGGGTAGGATGCTTCGCATGCCACGCCGCCACTGGCACGCCCACCCGGACGGGAAACGGCCGGTTTGTGCTCGCCGAGCCGCAGGACTATCCGTTTGCGGGAGAAAGGGGCCGGCGGCGCGGCCTCCACGACTTCCTGCTCCGCGTGCGTCCCGGCCCCCACCAGAGAGCCTTCCTAAAGCCGGAACTGCACCGATCCGCCGAGTTTTGCGGCTCCTGCCACCGCCAGAGCATGACGGCCGCTCAGAACCACTACCAGTTCGTCCGCGGCATCGACGAGTACGGCGAATGGGCGCGCGGTCCCGCCTCCGGGCGAAACGCGCGCTCCGACGGCGCGGTCCGCGCGCAGACGTGCCAGGAGTGCCACTTCCACGACACATCGACGGGTTTCGGCGCCGGACGCGTGTCGCATAGCGCTTCGGGCGCCAATACTGCGTTGGCGGCTCTCATGCAAAGGGACACGACACAGGAGGATCTAGTCAAACGAATGCGGAGCGGCGTTTCCGTGGATCTCTTTTCGCTGCGGCGGGCGGGATCTCCCGTGCGCGCGGAGACCCTCATCGCTCCGATCGAGCGTCCCGTCGCGCCTTACACGCTTCGCCCGGGCGAGAGGTACTGGCTGGATGTGGTGGTGCGAAACCGAGGGGGCGGGCACGACTTTCCGGCTGGCTACCCCGACCTGACAGACGCCTGGCTCGAACTTATGGTAACCGACGCTGCCGGCGGAACGCTGTTTTCAAATGGCGTACAGGCCGATCAGCGCCCGAAGTACAATACCACCGAACACAATGGAACCCCTCCAAGAGCTTGGAGCGGAAGCGCGCCCGTGGATGCATCGCAGATTGGCGTTGCGGCAGATCCAATGGGCAACGTGCCTGCGGGCGCGCATAGGTACGGCGCACTTGGCCTCGACCGCACCGGAGCCCCGATTCTGCGCCATAATATTACCGAGCAGATCACGACCGCCTATCGCCGCACCATACCGGCGGGCGGCGCGGACATAGCGCGGTTTCGCCTGGTAATACCGGCATCTTCAGGCACGGCATCCACAAATCCGCCGCATCGCCGGATGGCCCGGGCCGAATTGAATGGCGGCGACCGTCTCGGCCAAAATGCGCGCCCTGCCGGCCATGCGCTGCGCCTTACGGTGCGACTTCGGTACAGGTCCGTGCGGCCGGAATATGCGCGTTGGGCGCTATCGGGCGCTGCCGCCAAAGACTTTGAGCCGCCCGTCATCGATCTCGCGGAAGCCACGGTCCTCCTGCCGCTCCAACGAATCGCGGAAGCGCCGACCGGCGATGACAGAGAGCTGACAAGAAGCATAGCAGAGCGCTTCGAAGCCTACGGCACGGGATTGCTGGCCCCGCGGGAAAAGCCCGATATCGGCGGCGCAGTGGCCGCATTCGGCGTCGCGAGCAGGCTGACGCCCGAACGTCCCGAACCCTGGCTTGGCCTGGGGCGTGCCTATCTGCGCGAGCCGGACCTGCGGCTCGCGGCCGGAAATTTCGAGCGCGCCCTGGTCACTGCGCCCGGCAGCCCTGCGGCCATTGCCGAGCTAAGCGTCGTCTACAATAAACAGGGCCAGCCTGAGCGCGCCATCCAGGCCCTCACGCCCTTGGTCGCACGGTTTCCGCAGGACGCCGCGCTGCGCTTCGATCTGGGCCTTGGGCTGTTTCGCGCGGGCCGATACGCGGATGCGACAGAG
>JAYTEU010000040.1:0-9830 GCA_043734985.1 Chthonomonadaceae bacterium | reverse complement strand
AAGCGGACGAGGATAAGAGTGGCGGCGACACGTTTTACGGCCATGGCATGGTCTGGAACCGCGCGCTGCCCGGGGTTGCGGGAGAGTTGAGACTGATGTTCGACCTCCGCCTGAATCTGGAGCAAGGCGCAGGCTTCGGGACTGCGGAAGATCCGGTCTACTCCGACTGGAACATCCACTTCGCGATCGGCTCCGTGCAGAAAGAGAAGAGGCCCAAAGGGGAGGCTCGATTCACGATGACGGGAAACGTGATCCAAGCCAACATCCTCGATCGCGTGGGACTCCCGGTGCGGATAATCGCGGAGACCAGCGGGGACGCCACGGCCATTGCGATCCGATTCGGCGACCTCGTGTTCGCGGGCGCCGGACTCGTGGTCGTCGCCGTCAAATCCGCGTCCACTCTGCTGGACTTGCTGATTCACATTATCCTCCGCGGCTAGCGTCAGCGCGATTCGTGGTTCGGGAACCGGACTCGGAACCGCCGGAGACCCCGTTCACCCTGACTGGAACATCCACTTCTCGATCGATTCCTTGAGGAAGGAGAAGCAGCCAAAAGGGGAATCCAAGTTCACCCTGGGAGGAGTGGTGACCGAAGCCAACGACCCGGGCAACGTGGGACTGCCCGTGCGGATCCTCGCGGAGACGGTAGGCGATATACAACGGCAATCGCCATCCGCAACGGTGAACGCGCCTTCGCGGGTGCGGGCTTCGTGCACACGGCGATCATCGGGAGCCTGATCGCCGTCCTGCTGCCGGCAACGATCAAGTAGCGTGCCGACGGAGTTCAGGTGCGCCTAACGGTCAGCCCTTACAAGTGGGGCATGTCTGCCTTCACGGACGCGCAATGAGTGTAAAGACCTGCGACGATCCGGAGAGCGACATACCCCACGCTGTGCCGTGTCGGTTGCATCACTGCGATCGGTGATCTGCCCGCGGAATCTGGGACACTTTCTAACGTCGGCCGGTGTGAGGTTGATGGTGACGCGTTTGTCTGCGGAATCCGCTCGAAATAGTAGCGCACGCATTCCACTCGAAATAGGGTTCCGGCACAATTTTGATGACGCCGTTCGAGATCAAATCGATCTTACAGATGCCGCACAAAAATCTGCTCACTAAATCGGAACCCTGGGCATCTGTCAAGGGCACCGGAATTAACCTTTAGGCGGACATTCGCGAACCTGGAAAGTGTCTTTAAGCAGGCAGGCGCTCATCATCAAAATTGTGCCAGAACCCGCTTTCCTTCGGAATCAAGGCGCGCTTTCAGCGGAATGCGCAGGGGAAATGGAGTCGGGCTGGAGGATGAGGTAGCTCGTGGTCACTGCTTAATAGGTCAGGCTATGGGGGCAATACGACCCTATTCCCGATCTGTCAATACGATGCGGGCAGCTGCTACTTCTTCCAGGCGAAGTGTGTGCGGAGGAATGTCGTCCGGCAAAGACTTGTCTAGATTCTCCGCAATGGCAAGGTAGGTTAAGTGAACCCCCTTTTTCTCTTCGAGCAATTCCTTGCATCGTACTATCTGATCTGATGTGGTTTTGCGATCTCCTCTCGTTTTTAGCTGGATCTTATCGAGGAGCCTGGCAAACCTCCTAATATCTGGATCGAATATTGTGGTCGTATTGCCGGACTGAAGGCACGCGAGCTTGTATTCCCACGACTCCCGTATGGCATTCTCTGCGCGTTTCGCCTGTTCGGCCTTCTCCCGCGCCGAATGTTCATCGCGCTGTCTCTTTACCTGCTCCGTGGCAGCCTTCTTGCCTTGTTTTTGCTCAACCACTTCAAGTCTCACGGCGCTCCATCGACGGAGAAACGGACCTACGGTGCCATAGATTTCACCAGCGACGCCTTCCGGCACGGTGTGTTCGATGTCTTCCCCTTCGCCTAGTTTGCTGGTCCACATACCATGAGGCAGTTGGCGGGCTGCATGGGTCGGCTTTCCACGTTCGTCTATGTAGATCGCAATTTTATCATATCCGGCCTCCAGTAGTCCATCCGCGCAAGGTTCGTATCCAATCACGCTGTAAGCCGAGATGAAGGCATCCAATGTCTCGGCGCGTTGAGATTGTGGCGGCCAGTAGCCAAAGCCGAAGCGGTCGGGCCACCACCATCTGGTATCGTCTCCGGCCGCCCAGGCAATGCAGTTATAGTCAGTTGTCGCCGAGCTGGTAACCTGATAGCCCGTGGAAAGCAGATTGGGAACAGCTATCACGAGGTAATCGCTCATGACAAATAGCCATGGTTCTCTCCCCATTGCACCCAGGCGGCGGCCATCTCACGCATCTTACCCTGCTGATCCGGCCGTATTGGATTCTCTCCAGTTATGGCGCTCAGTGCCCAGAACCAGTGACCGGGCTGTTTCCGAAGCTCGCGCAGGATATACGGCACGGCTTCACGGCCGATGCCGATAATCGCCTGGTAAGCCGGGTGCATGGCCTTCTCCGTGATCGAGGATAGGAGGGCGGTCTCGTTGTGCCAGCGCGAGGAAAGCGCCTCGAATCGGCGGCGCGTTTCGTCCAGGCCAAGCGCGCCGGAAAGTTCGACCAGCACATCTATGTCCGCGCCTTCCGGAAGGTCGGGCGCCGTGAATTCGACGCGGTGACCCGGCAAAACCTTTGTAGTAAGTTTCAATGTGCCGTGGGCCATATCGCTCACCTCCTGTCCCACATTGTATCACGGCATACCACAAAGCGCAGCATGGAGCGGACATTTACCGATCTTGGAAGATCATCGGGGCGGTTCTGTCCGGCTGGGGTACCAACGGCGGCTCTCCACCTTACGCTAATTGGCAGGCGCCGACCGGTCGTATAGGATGTCGGTCCGCTCTTCCCGCACGAGGATAGCCTCACTCGGCTCTGGTTCATAACCCATTATCTCAGAGGCGCGTTATTGCCAAGCACCGCCAAGCCGCGCTCAATGCGATTGCGAAACTGAAGGATCCCTAGGCAAGACCGGCTACACGGCAGGATGGTGGAATACTGCTTTTGTACAGATGACGTGGCGTGTTGATCATTAGCCATTCGGCCGCTCCTGCGTCGGAGCTGCTCTGTTCCGCCAATTATGCGCAACTATCCACAATGATCAACGCTCCGTTTGGAACCGCGCGTACAAATCCGCGAGCGCTCTGATCCGTTCGCAATTCTCGCCGTGACATTGCTCAATTTGCCGGAACAGCTCGGCGCTATCCACGTTCATCCGGTCTGCCAGCCACTGCTCAAATTCGCTCCAGTCGACCGCGGGCTGCGCGTTGGGATTCCCATGCGCCATGCCGCTATAGTATCCCTCCAAGAAGGCAATGACTTCGGCGAACGTTCCGTTCATCGTGTACATCGCCGGGCGCAATAGCACCGCTTCCGTTAGAGTAACGGCACGTGTTTGAACATCAGCCATTGATCCATTGCTCCTCACGTCAGGGTAGTCGGCGTACCTGATCCAGGCTCAATATGCTTCCAAATCGATAAAACACGGTTTTGATTTGCAGCGCCGGGTTGTCCCAGATGGTTCGTAGCTCCCAGTTCGTAGAACCAGGCGAATTTTACTCGGCCGGACCGGTAAGAACGCCAGCAGGACCATTGAGCATTCGCATTCCCGTCAAATTGAAGTGAACCCGGGCAGCATTATGCATTTCTACGCGAATCCGTTCAGGGAAGTTTGACATGTACGGATCAAGGCCCAAAGCGGCGAAATCCTGCGCGACCGGAACGACCTGCTTGAACGCGCGAAGACGTCGACTAAGGCCGAGGGCGAGTTCGATTTCATCTTCTGGCATGGATTATCATGGATTAGCGAGCAGGGAGCGTTGCGCAAAATACAATCCAACCATGTACCGGTCAGCGATTGCCCGGTACATGGTTGAGTCAATCGATTTAGAAGAACACCGGCTTCCCGCTCGCGGCCGAGTCGTAGATCGCTTCCAGGATCTCGGAGACGACGCAGGCCTGTTCCGGCAGGACGACCGGGTCGGTGTCGTTCACGATGGCTTCGATCCAAAGGTTGGCCCCACGGTCGCTTTACTTGGCCGCTCCGATGTCAGCGGCATCGTTCATCGGGGCGGCTTTGTCCCACTGAAGCAAGCTCAGCGACTATCCGCGACCATTAGCGTTCGGCTCGGAAGCGTGCGTACCAATCGGCGAGAGCCTTCACACGCTCGCAATCTTCATGGTGTGATTGGTATATCTCTTTGAAGGAGTCGGCGCTATCTACACCAAGGCGGCCGGCAAGCCACCGTCGAAAATCAGTCCATTCGATCGCTGGCGGCGCATCAATATTTCCGTGTGCCATCCCACTATAGTAGCCTTCCAGGAAGGACACCGCTTCGGCAAAGGTACCATTCACCGTGTACATCGCAGGGCGCCGCAACACCGCTTCGGTGAAGGTAATACCGCGCACTTGCACTCTGGACATTTTCTTGCTCCTATTCGTCTCAAGGGAGTCGCGCTACTTCGTCGATGCTCAGAATGCGTCCATCACGGTAGAACGCGGTCTTCTCCCTCAATATGGGAGTATCCCAGATTGTCCGCGATTCCCAGTTCGTCGAGCCAGGTGCGTTCAACTCGGCAGGGCCGCAAAGAACGCCATCCGGCGTGTTCAGCATTACCATTTCCGATAGGTCGAAATGAATATGGACCGCCCTATACATTTCTACGGACAGGCGCTCAGCGAAGTTAGGCAGATACGGGTCCAGACCTAAATCGACGTATATTTGCGCTGCGGGCACCATCCGCTGGAGAGGTCTCAGACTGCGGTCAAGACCGAGACCAAGTTCAAAACCCATTTCAGGCATAGGCGTATCTTGAGCAACCAGCAGGATGGTTAGCATCCGGTCGGAGAGAAGCGTTGTCTACGTAACATTTCTCGGACGTTACTCGCCTTGGCGCGATCGCCTAAGAGCGCCGACTACGCAAACAGTGCATTCTCACCGACAAGCAGTCACCAGACCTGAAACGGTTGTTTAGAAGAACACCGGCTTCCCGCTCGCGGCCGAGTCGTAGATCGCTTCCAGGATCTCGGAGACGACGCATGCCTGTTCCGGCAGGACGACCGGATCGGTGTCGTTCACGATGGCTTCGATCCAGAGGCGGGCCTCACGGTCGGCTTCGCTCTCGGCCTTGCCGGAGTAGAACGCGACGCCGCCGGCAGAGAGGTCCACCTTCGTCTCGTGGAGGCGGGAGAACTGCTCGCCGTTGATGCGCAGGCCGCCCATCATGTCCGCGCCGCCCTCGGTTCCGCAGAGCGTACACTTCGCCTCGTCCACCTGAAGCGTGTTCAGCGCCCAGCTCGATTCAAGGACGATCGTCGCGCCGTTGTGCATGGTGATGAAGCCGAACGCCGAGTCCTCGACCGTGAACTGCTTCGGGTCCCACGGGCCGAACGCGTTGGCGGCATTCTCGCGCTGCGACAGCTTGTGGAAAATCGAGCCGACCACCATCTTGGGCTTGTAGTTGTCCATCAGCCACAGGGTCAGATCCAGAGCGTGCGTGCCGATGTCGATCAGCGGGCCGCCGCCCTGCTTCTCCTTGTCCATGAAGACGCCCCACGTGGGAACGCCGCGCCGCCGGATGGCGTGCGCCTTCGCGTAGTATATCTCGCCCAGTTCGCCCTTCTCCACCAGCTTCTTCAGGTATTGGCTGTCGTTGCGGTGGCGGCTCTGGTAGCCGATCGTCAGCTTCTTGCCGGACTTCTTCGCGGCCTCCACCATCTTGCGGGCATCCTTGGCCTTCTTGGCCATCGGCTTCTCGCTCAGGGTGTGCTTGCCGGACTCCAGGCTGGCCACCGTGATCTCGGCGTGCGAGTCGTTGGGGGTCAACACATGCACCACGTCGATGGTCTTGTCCGCGAGCAGCTTCTTATAGTCGGTATACGTCTTGGCGTCGGCGCTGCCGTACTCCTTGGCGCACTCCGCCGCGCGCTCCGGCACGATGTCGCAAAACGCGACGAGGTCGACGTCGTTCAGGCGGGAAAGGCTGGGAAGGTGCTTGCCCTTGGCGATTCCGCCGCAGCCCACAAGTCCAATTCTTAATTTGTCTGCCATGAGGTAAATTCTCTCCGTATCATCAGAGTTAAGCCCGCCCGTATGGGCGGGCATGCTTCGCTAGTGTTTCGGCAGAGGCGGCGGCATTCCCTCCCGTATTTGCTTCTGGACAGGGTCATTCAGTTCTCGGCGGGGGAATAAATTCCTCGCCTGGTGAATACAAAATGTCCACCTTCGTGGACCGGACATAGAGTCCACGAAGGTCGGGTGCCCCTGGGCGATGACGTTTTCGAGAGACGAGGACTTCAGTCCCACTGGCAACCAGACGAGAAGTGAATGCCCCTGGATACGGAGTTGATCAAAGGAGTATTGGTGAGCAGGACGGCCGCTCACTACGCCCACGAGTGGACCTTCATGTGGCTCGCCAGTATTCTGAGCCAGTTCGCGGGAAAGCGCGGGCTCGGCAAGGTGCTGGGTTCCCGGACTGCTGTCAAGATCGACCGATATAACGGTCGCCTGCCCGACATTCTGTTCGTTCGCGCCGACAACACGGCCATTATCCACAAGGATGCCATTTACGGCGCACCGGACGTTGTGGTCGAGATCGTCTCTCCCAATGTCCACCGCTCCGACCTGATCGCTTTGGAAACCGACTATTCCACCATCGGCGTTCCCGAGATCGTTTTTATCGATCCGCAGCGGAAACACGTCCGCCTCCTGCAAAGAACGGAAGCCGGAGAGTACGATGAGACTCTCTTGATGACGGGCAGGTTGGAATTTCGGTCCGTGCCCGGCTTCCATATCGAAGTCGAGTGGATTTTTACGGGAGACCCACCCGCCGCCTTCGACGTAACCGCTCAATTGATACAACAGCCGGCCGGCGACTGAGTGCAGATTCGCCTCAATTCACGACCCGGCCATAGAGCCAAACATCTTGGGGCTCCGCGCCCGACCGCAGGAACCCGCGCAGCGTGCCCTCGCGCTCGAAACCGTGCGACTCCAGAGCTGCGGCCTTTTCAGGCGCCTCAGTATCCACATAGGCAATGATCTTGCCGGACGGCCACTCCAATCCACCCAGCAATTCCGAATAGTGGGCCGTGAAATCCGGGTGGGTGAACAGATCCAGCAGATGGACGCCCGGCCAGCCGTTCATTCCGCCGCCCGTGGGGTGCAGCGTGGCGCATCCGACCACGGCGCCGCGTTCTCCCTCCAGCACAACGCCGTTGGTCCCCTTGCCCTCCAACTGCGCGGCGAGCGTCCGAACGACCGGGGTCTCCAGGCTGCCGATCCCGAAGAGCCTCCACGCCGCGCTCCTCATTCTCTCGCCATCTGACTGCGCGCCCAGCAGGGCCAGCAGTGGCCAGTGCCTCCACTCCAGCGGGCTTACGTGCACGGTATCCGCGGCAAGCCAGCGCGACTCGAACGCCTCGGCCCCAGGCGGACCGTAGCGCATAAACCCGCCCTTCAGGCTCCGAAACCCAAACGAATGGTAGATCCAGTAGGCCGGACTCTCGAACCCGGTCCCCAACAGCAGCACGGAGCCTCCGCGCTGCCGAAAGTCCTCCATCAGTCGCCGCAGGATCGATTGGCAGATGCCCTTGCGTCGGTGCTCCGGACGCGTGAAGACATGCCCCAGGATGCCGACGCCCCTGTACTCCACGGTCATCACATTCGCGACCGGCGCACCCTCGAGCACGCCGATATAGAACCGAGTCTCCAGCGAATCGGTCTCGCCCAGAAGCGCCGCCCGCATATGCAGCGCCCACTCCGGCCCCTTATGGACGAGAAGCTGCTGAATGCCGTCGCTAAACTCCGCATCCGGAGCAGTGACGACGCCTACCTCCAGCCACTCTCCAGATTTTAGGGCTTCAAGCCCAAGCATTGTAACCATTTGGTCGCCTAATCGCCGTGGTATCCACACACATTTGAGTGGCAGCTAAGAATTGCTGTGATAGAAAGTCTCTGCGGTTCAATATCTTGGAATGATGTCTTTTCAGCGTCTCCGTGACTCTGCACGAGCCAAAATTCTCTTTTGCATCTCTTAGTGCCTCTGTGTCTTCGTGTGAGATCTCAATCTTCTCCTCATTGCGATTTCTTCGCGTCTCCGCGACTTTGCGCGAGGCAATCGCATCTCGTCACTCCGCCTGCGCCATCTCGAACTCGTGGAACTGGCGGCCGAAGGCGATGCGGAACGGGGCGGTGTGCTGGACCGGAAGGACGCTCGCGATCTGTAAGGAGTTTTCCCGCTTCCGGTTGAGAGTGTCCATCGTGCGGCACACCTCGGCGCGGGCGAAGGTGTCTTCAAAGAGGTCGAGAGTAAGGTCCTTCTTGTCCGTCAGATCCCAGAACGTCACTCCCACCATGTAGGGAACCACGCCCGGCTCCAGGTCGGGAAAGGACTCGATCATGGGCCGGATGATTTTGATCCATGTCGTCTCATCGTCGGCGTGCAGGTGCTTGCGGCTGTCGAGCTTCCACGCGCTTCGGCTCTGCGTCTCGCTCTGCCGCAGCCTGACATACAGCCCAACAGACGCCGCGGCCTGGCCGTACTGCCGCAGTCTGCGCATGCACCGTGTAAACAGCCGGAGCAGGATGTCCTGCGCGCCGCGCCGCGTTCGGAACTCGGGAGGGAGAACGTGGGAGTGGCCGACCGACTTGCGCTGTGCGTCCGAGTTCCAGATACGATAGTCCGTGTCACGGCTCCCTCGTATCATGTAGTACCAGCGCGGCCCCTCCACGCTGCCCCACGCGCGCCGAAGGAGCTGCCGATCTGCCTGGAAGAGATGCTCCACGGTCGTGATTCCGCAGCGCATCAGATGGCGGTGCATCTTGCGGCCCACGCCCGGCAGGTCCGCAAGCGGAACGCCGAAAAGAGCATAGGGCAGATTATGCTCGTCCAGCCGCGTGAGACCGTCCGGTTTCTGCATGTCCGACGCCACTTTGCCCAGAAAGATGTTAGGCGCAATGCCGATTGAGCACCGCATGGAATCGCCAAGCCGGGCATAGATCGCCTTCTTAATGTTCTGGCCCAGACGAAGCTCCGCCTCGCGACCTCGGTCCAGCCCGCCGACCCAGCAGGCCATCTCGTCGATCGAGAGCGGCTTGATGTCCACGAAGAACTTGTTAAGGCACTCCAGAATCCCCTGGTTGTACTGCATATACAGCTTCGGCCGCGCTTCCACGAGCGTGATCCGCGGGCAGAGTCGCAGCATCTCCGGGACCATCGTGCCGGTCTTGATGCCCAGCGCTTTTGCCTCGTAGGAGGCGGCGATGGCGCACGTCGAGTCGGTCTTCACCGGAACCACCGCAATCGGCTTGCCGCGCAGCTCCGGCCTTTCCTGCTGCTCGACGCTTGCGAAAAAGGCGTTCATATCCACGAACGCGCATCGCGACCCGGCCTGTACCTGCATCGTGAGCCTCCGTTACCGCCAACGCGATTCCGAGGCCGCCAGGAGTAACTGACGCCGCTCCTCAACGACCGAACATACAGAATCTATTCTACTCTATTATGTTCGGTATAGACGTAAGTCTACATTATTATTTCCCGGCTGGCCAGCGTCTGCCGCGTTCCGTACAAGCCAACAAGTGATTTCATTGTCCGTCCGGAAACCGTGAAAGGCCGTGTGCTCGCATACATGAATCTCTTCCAATTCTTGCGAATTGATGACCTTGCTCCATATCTAAGGGAATCAAGGCGAATTAAGTATCCTATAGTCAGGCAATTGGGCCGGGATGAGCACAAACCACTTACAAAGTCCTGCTAAGCGCTGAACCTGGGCTTCCAGAGACTCCATCGCTTCCTTGGTCAACTTCACGCCCGTCTGATAGGTCTTGGTTACCAACTCTACCACAGGAGGCTTGC
>JAYTEU010000039.1:0-4333 GCA_043734985.1 Chthonomonadaceae bacterium | reverse complement strand
ACCTCGGCGGCGAGCTTGATTCCTTTCCCGGCGAGAGTTTTGTGTCCATTAGCGCCGCCGAGCGCGCGATCGGCGGCTTCCTGCAGACACAAACGCCCTCGATGGAAGTCACATGGAGGCCGCGCCGCGCTTTGGCGGAAGGCTATGGCTATGCCGAAGTCAGCCCAGCCCCATAATCGTCCGTTCACAGGGCGTATCGTCGCAACAGCGGCGCGGCGAAACGATTAAGCAGACCGGCCAGGACGTGCCAGGCACGCTTGCGCTCCGGATCCAGGTGCTTCACGTAAACCGCCGAGTATTCGATTACCGGCGCTGCGCCGCGTGACCGCTTGAAGCTCGATGCTCCGCCGCTGCAGTTCAGCGCCAAGCCATTCCGAATCGCCTTGTCCGTGCAGATCCAGCTTAGCATGCGGTACAGCCCGAGGGATTGGGGCAGCGCGGTATCGTATCCCAAAACGGGAGTGGTCATGGTGTCGCCGCGCCGCAGGCAGCCCGCGACGCCGTCGATTCGGCCGTCTTCTGTTACCAGGCAGGTGAGATCCAGCCACCCCTCGCGGCATCCGTTCCGTATCCACCGGCCGGTGAACCGCGGATTGAGCGCCGTATACTTCTCCAGGTAGAGCAGATTGTAGAGCCGTTCCAGCCGATCGAACACCTCTGGGTCACAGTCGGGGTCCGGCCTGCAAACCGTATAGCCGGACTGCGCGAAGAGCCTCGCGTCCTGCTTCAGATCGCGGCGCGCACGGAAGCGGCTCCCGCCTTCCTTCCTGGCGTCCTGGATATAGATTTGGCGGCTCGGCAGAAGTAGATGGCCACTCCGAACCGCCTGCCGGAGCAGCGCGCCGTTTGAAAACGTGTTCAGCGAGCGGAAGGCAATCGCGCTTTCAGGATACTGCTTCCGGACCGCCACGGTGATCTCCTCCAACTGCCCCGCTTCCCATCCAAGGTACAGATTGGTCGAAACCATCCAGTTGTTCACATGCACGACGCGGTCCAGCCCCACGCGCCCAAACGAGCGCCCCAATAGTGCAATGACCGCCTTCAGCGCCGCCCGGACGATCGCACTCGGCACTACCTGCAGCTCGTATTCGGCATAATCGGTGTAGGTGGCGGAGGGCGAGACCACGTAACAGTTGCCCCGCACCGGGCTGTCGACGGTGACCGGGATCAGCGTATCCCCGACGGAAAGCGCGCGCACGACCGTGCTGACATTGCGGATCAGGTCTTGAGAGGGTGTGTCCGCGAACTGACGGATGTAGGCGGCCTCGGCCGGGCATCGCCGGGCGACGGCATCGGGCAAATCGACGGGGCCGAACAGCTCGATCACGGCTGCGCTCCCAGCGGACTGCCGTTCCATTCGATGTCCTGCGTGGCGGCGGCAAGAGGTGCACGGCCGGACCGCATCGCGCGCAAGTAGATCTCGCCCAGGCCAAGCATCTGTGCAAGCGCCGGCCCGCGATCCTTCGGCGAGCCGACGATATCGGACGCGCCGCGCCAATCCCGGGCAAACTCCCACAGTCCGGAGAGGCTGCGAACCCCAGGGGCGGCGAACATCACCATGGCGACCGCCACCATCCGCGCCGAGCCATTGGCATTGAGAGGCTCTTGCTCCACGCGCCTATAGTGCCGGCGACTTCGCCCGCCGGCCCCCAACTTTGGGGGGGTTGGCGCCCCGGCCCTCGCCGGCTGGCGATTTCGCCCCCCAGCCCCCAACTTTGGGGGAGCAATGCATAATTCATTGTCAATTGTTCCCGTTGGAGGGTTTTCGTGCGCTGAGTTTTGAAGGAGCGACGCTAACTCCCGTGCCTGGCGGCTTAAGAGGTGGATACCGCTCGTGGCGCGCGGATTACATTCCAGGACGGAGAGGCAGCCGTCGGCGGACTCGATGAAGTCGAAGCCCACCTGCCCCGTATAGCCGGTCTGCGCTCCAAACGCGCGCACAAAACCGCGGATAGGCTCGCTCTCTACCGGCTCGAGATAGATGCCGCCGCCACGTCCAACGCGGTACTTCGGGTGGTAGGCCGCATGGGCAAGCAGCCGCCCATCTTGGAGCAGGCTATAGCTGCACAGCTCCCTGCCCGGGACAAACTCCTGCGCGATCCAGGGCTCCGCCGGAGTGGGCCGAATGTCTTGCAGGGCGTCCGCGCTGGGCCTTATCAGCATCCGCGCCGCAAACCGGGAGTAGACGGGTTTGAACACCAGGTCGCCCGCACGCCTTGCATGCTGCATCACCGCCTCCGACGATTGGAGAAGCACGGTTGGCGGCGCGGCTATGGGCAAGTCGCGGGAGAACTCCGCGAAAGCGTGCTTGTCGTGCAGGCGCGCCATCAGGTCGAAGTCCGCGACGAACACCCGGCACTGCCGCTCCAGCCGCCGCCTCTGGTGCGCGATGTAGAAGGCTTCTTCGCACGTGGGAAGTATAAGATCCGCGTGAAACCGCTCGGCGGCGGCAAGCAGCGCGGCCCCATATTCGTTTACGCCCCTGACCGGCTCAGGCAGCCGGAACCAGCGCTCGACACAGTTTGAAAACCGCGTCAGCGGCACGGCGACGGAATCCGCTGCCGCAACCGCGCAGCCTGCCTCTCGGAGCAGCCGCGCCCACTCCAGGCAAGCCGGAGCACGTGCGCCCGTGATCAGGATTCGCATGCAGGTTCACTGGACCTTCTCCTTCCGAACTGCCGGACGGAGTACTATCGTACCTGGAAAGCAGATCCCGTAAGAATCCGGAGGGATAATTCTTGAGGCAAGACAGTAGCGGGAGCGTTTCCACTCCCGCAGTTGCGTGGGTGTCTGCGGCTAGATCGAGGTTGGATCTACGCGGAAATCACCGGAAGGCCTGCCACCCGCAGTTGCGTGGGTGTCTGCGGCTAGATCGAGGTTGGATCCACTACGGATGGGCGGTCGCCAAGACCGCTCCGTTGGCGTCTGTAATGACGACTCTGTCTAATCTTCGGACGATAGTTGAGGAGAGGCCGTCATAGAAGTCGTTAAAACCTTTGACGATGCCAAGTTTCCCGACCACCTGCATAGCGGACATACAATGCCATCGGCTCGCATCCGTATCCGATTGCGTTCCCGTCACAATGTCGCTCGTGTACAGGTTTACAAACAGTCTGGAGTTGTCCGGGAGATTCAAGTTTTTGCCACGGACCGAGAAGCTCAGATTGGTTATCATAAAGCCGTAAAGTGAGGTCGGAGCCCCCATCGTAAAATCTCCGGACCAGGTCGGAACCTTGCCGTTGACGGTGGCCACATAGTCGAAAATGAGCGTCGTACCCGCCGGATTGTTTCCACCCCCTTGTCTCTGAGCACCGGCCTGCGCGGAAAGGACGGTGAGCGACATGACAAAGAGCGCCATGACACACAAGATGCGATTGATGCTGTTCATTGGTTTCCTCCTCTAAAGTGAGCCGCAAGTGAATGACTTCGGCGGCGTTGACTTGTAGTCACAAATAAGGAGGATGGAAGCGTCGAAGAAATACAAGGAATGCAATTTCAGAGGAATAATTTAGCGCGCGTGGCCGGAGGTCGGACCGATTGGTTCCGATTTGCTGAAAGGAACTGGTGAGTTTTTCGATTGTGCCCTCATTTGCGTGAACGAGGTGCAGCCGGAAGAAACAGGAGGGGGGTTAGTTTGAGATCGGGAGGTCGCAGTCTCCCAAAAAACAATAGGCGGTACTGGATTTGAACCAGTGACCTCTTCCTTGTCAAGGACGCAGTCACTTTTGATCTCAAACACTCTATTCCGGCCACCCCGATTTGGGGAAAAGGAAGCGCTGACATATTCGGCTTCTTCCATCCCTATTTTACCCGGAATATAGAGAGCAGGACGCTTATCGCATGACATTTGGAAAAGATGTCCCGGTAATTGACCGATTTTCCTTGTGGGTCAACGCTACTAGATAATCCGATGAATAGTTTTTTGGCCGTTTTGAGCCATGCGGTTGCGATCGACAATCACCTGATCGATCTCCTCGGGTTTCCAGGCGGGTTCGGCACCCGGAGGGTACTCGGTCCAGCGTTTCTTGGCTTCCCAGCGATCGGAGGGACAGACCTCTTTGAGGACGCCCACGATCTCATGGAAGGTGTTCTCGGCGACATCGGCGCTGACATCGAAGAGGCGGCCGACGACGCAGAAGGCGACATTATGCCGCAGATAGATCAGCGTCAACAACACTTCCTGATAAGGTTTGAGTGCCGAAAGCTTTCGGGACGCCCACCGCCGACCAGGCGATTACGGTGAGGTTTGTCCGCTTGGCTCTGGCGGCGTCGCTGGTCGATCTCGGGTAACGCCTCGGCGAGGAGAGCAGCAAGGGCCTCATGTGTCAGTCCG
>JAYTEU010000038.1:0-1553 GCA_043734985.1 Chthonomonadaceae bacterium | reverse complement strand
GGCGTACTTGCCGTCCCAAATCAGTTCGGTCATCTGCGGTGGGTTCCTTGGTCGGTCGGGATACCCCATGGTTCGACGGCGAGGCGGGAAGTCCCTTCTGGGGGGTGAGGGCAGGGTCAATCAGTTCTTGGTGCGCGGCACTGAAGTACCGGTCTAGGATTACGAAGTCCGCCTTCGCGGACTCAATGCAACCCGCGAAGGCGGGTTTTGTAAACTTAGACCGGGATTTCAATCCCGCGCGGCTTGCGCAGACTGGAGAACTGAATGACCCTGGCCATTCACTCTTTATACTATGCTATAATTCGGATATTGCGAATATTGCGGATACATGGTATCATCGAAAGGTCACATGTGAAAGGTCACATGTAAGGAGGGAACCCATGCCCACAATAATCGACGCGACTTTGCCCAGCGAGCAAGACAGCCGTCTGGCCCGCGAAACCGGCGAACATCTGGCGGCCTTACTCTTGCGTGACAGCAGCGCGCCGTTGCGAATCCATCCCTCAAACGACCGGGATTTGGAACTGTCTCTGCCCCGCCCGGTGGTGAAGCTGCTGCTGGACGCGCTTAGAGAGATCGGAGAGGGAAACGGCGTGACGCTTACGCCGGTGTCAAAAGAGCTGACGACGCAGAAGGCAGCGGAATTCCTGATGGTCTCGCGTCCTTTCTTCATTGCCGAACTGCTGGATAAAGGCAAAATTCCCTATCGCAAAGTGGGTAACCGGAGGCGCGTCCGTTACGCGGATTTGCTGCGGTACAAGCAGGCCGAGGAGCAGGAGATTGCCAGGCGCGAGCAGGTAATGCTGGAGTTGATGGCGGAAACCGAACGCCTCGGCCTCTATAAGTGATCGCCGTACTGGACGCCTGCGTCCTATACCCGCCCGCCCTTCGAGATGTGTTGATGTGGCTGGCGGTCGTTGCCTCTTATGAGCCGCGGTGGACGGAAGACATCCATGCTGAGTGGATGCGCAACGTTCTGGAGGATCGCCCCGACGTCACGCTGGAACAACTGGAGCGCACTCGTCGCCTGATGGATCAGGTACACCCGAAATGCCTGGTTGTTGGCTACGAAGCGCGAATTCCGTACCTGACGCTGCCGGACGAAAACGACCGGCATGTGCTGGCTGCCGCGATTGAAGCCGGCGCGACTGTAATCGTGACTTTCAATCTCTCGGATTTTCCACGTGCTGCGCTCGATCTCTACGGTATCCGCGCCCTCTCGCCGGATAGTTTCCTGGAGACTCTTTTTAAGGAAAATGCCGCCCGTTTTCTGTCGGGTATAAAGCGGCATCGGGCCTCGCTCAAGAGCCCGACAAAGACCGCCGATCAATATTTGGAATCGCTGGCAACCCAAAGGCTGAATCGTATCGCCCGCCGTCTCGAAGCGCACAGGGCCGAAATCTGATAGAACTCTGGAAGATGGCTCGTCCATATCCGCCATTCTGGATCATCGCCGTCGCTGAACATGTCCAGCGCCTTCTGGCGGTCCTGGGCGGATTCGTTGATGGTCTCGACGGTCTGGAAGGGAAGCGCGATGCGGAGGGGGGCGGCCT
>JAYTEU010000037.1:0-5743 GCA_043734985.1 Chthonomonadaceae bacterium | reverse complement strand
GAGAAGATTGGAATCGCACAGGAATTAGCAGGTGGTACCACTCGCACCGAGTCACCAATTGAGTGATTATCCTATATGTCGAGACAAATTTTCTTATGGGCGTCGCGAAGGGGCAAGATAGCCGTGCGAGCGAAATCTTCTCACTTGATTCAGACCAAGTGCGACTTGTCATGCCATCTATATGTGTGATGGAGGCATGGTCCGCGTTTGAAGCTGAGCGCAGGCGGCGCATGAAGTTTGTGGATGACTTAAGGTCGCCAATTCATGAAACCAGCAGATATCTTACATCAGACCATGCTAAGTCTTTGAATGCCCATCTCCAAAACGCCAGCTTGGATAGCATTAAACTCCTGAAGGACATCGAAATACGATTGCGCAGTATCTTACGCAGACTTGCGGATGAGAAACATTACGGTCGCGTCGAATTGATACCGATGTCACACGCCATTTTAGTGCAGAGCCTTCTACACGCTCATATGGAAGAGCCTACAGACAACCTGATTCTGGCGACAATCCTTCACCATGCTAAACGGAACCGAAACGTCCCGAAAATTCTCCTCACCTCCAACAGCAACGATTTTGACACACCGGAAATCCACGAATTGTTGGACGACGCTGGTTTCGTCAAATACCTGCCACGCACGGAACAGTTCCTCGGTTGGTTTGGCGCGCAGAATTCACTTTGATTGCAAAGCCGCTCGCGGGCCAATTGTCAACTGCCTGGCGGCTCGCGCTTGGGCATGGCCGGCTGCCGTTCCGGCAAGTCGGGGTGGGGCGGGGCTTCCAGTTCGTCCAGCATCCCCTTCGTCTGTTGCCAGGTGAGCGCTTCGTAGAGCCGGCGGAAGCTCGCCGAGCGGGCAGCGTTCCCGATCGCGGTGGCTGCCGTGCTCGCCTGCTGGAGCGCTTCCGTGTGGTCGGGCTGCGCGGCGAGCACGACTTTACAGTGATCCAGCGCCTCCTTTTCGCGGCTCGATTCGAGCGGCAGAGAGGCGAGATGCACGCACATGACTGTATTTGCCGTATCGCCGGCCAGCGCGGTCGTAAAGGCGAGAATCACACTCGGGTCGGTCGCCATGGTTTGCCTCAGTGATTGAACAGAAATTCGCGATCGGTAAGGACGGCCCAGCATAGGTCTTCCAGCACTGCCCTGCGCGCCTCCGATCCCTGGAACGGCTTGCCGCGATCGGGACCGACGTTCTCCTTCAGTATCTTCTTGGCTTTCGCGCGCTCGCCGTCCGTGGGCAGTCTGCTGAACGCGGCCGTATAGAGATCGCTCATAACCTGGTCGTCGGAAGCATCCGCCATCAGCAGGCGATCGATCAGGCCGCCGGAGGCTCGCAGCTTACTATTAATCGTGTCGCCGTTGGTGAGATGGAGGGCCTGCGCTACGTTGGGCTCCTGTTGGCGCTCGCACGCGCAGGTACGCTCTCGCTCCGGGCGCCCGAAGGCGGTGAGGAAGTAGGAGGCGACCTGCGAATCGGGTAGCTGAAGCGCGCGCGTGCCCTTGGGATAGCTTGCAAACTCGGTCGGAATGCCTGTGACCTGGGAGAGCGCGTCGAGGATGACCTCAGCGGGCAGGCGGCGGACGAGGTAGCGCGAGTAGTAGCGGTCGTCCTTCGCGTTGTTGCCCGCGGGCGCGGCGGTGCGCTGGTAGGCGGCGGAGGTCATAATCGTTCGGATAAGCCGGCGCACATCGTAGCCGCTCTTGACGAAATCGGCGGCGAGCGCATCCAGCAGCTCCTGGTTCGAAGGCGGATTGGTGAGGCGGACGTCGTCCTCGGATTCCACAAGGCCGCGCCCCATGAAGCTGCGCCACACGCGGTTGACGAGCGCCCTGGCAAAGTAGGGGTTCGCGGGGGCCGTCAGCCAATCGGCCAGCTTTTGCCGTCGGTCCGAGGGATCGTCGAGCGCCATCTCCTCGCCGTCGAGCGGTCGCGGCGGCAGGGGAACGCCTAGCCTAGGCAGGTTGATATTGCCTTCGTCGGCGGCCAGCACGAGCACCTCCCCGGCGCGGTCCCCGCTCTTTAGCCGCACGCGGGAGAAGAGGTTGGCCATCTGGAAGTAGTCGCGCTGCGTCCACTTCTCCAGCGGATGGTTGTGGCAGTGCGCGCACATAAGCGGCATGCCCATAAACGCCTGCGTCGTGGTCTCCGTCAGGTCGATCGGGTCTTTGTGCATCACGTAGTAGTTCGCCGCGCCGTTGTCCAGGCTGCTGCCGGTCGGAGTGAGGATCTCTCTTGCCAGCGTGTTCCAGGGCTTATTGTCGGCGACGCTCTTGCGCAGGTACTCGTAGAAAACCTTCGTCGCGGGCGCGCTCAGCTTCTTGCTGCTCACCAGGAAGAGGTCGCTCCACTTGTACGCCCAGTAGTCGGTGAACTCCGGCCGGGCGAGCAGGCGTTCGATAAGCTTCTGCCGCTTGTCCGGGGTCGTCTCGGCGACGAATGCCTGCGTCTCGGCGGGAGTGGGCAGAATTCCGGCGGCGTCCAGGCAGGCGCGCCGGATGAATTCGCCGTCGGTGCAGGCGGCAGAGGGCGTCAGGCCGAGCGATTGCAGTTTGTTCAGGACCAGGTCGTCGACAAAATTGACACGGTCCGCCTTTGCGTAGGCATCTTTCGGTGGCGCGCCTGGGAATGGGGAGACGACGCGGGCGAAGGTGACCTTGCTGGAGAACCAGACGGTGATCGCTGCCTCGCCGCTCCCTGCCATTTTGGCGCGGCCCATGTCATCGACGGTCGCGACGTTGTTATCGCTGCTGCCGAACTTCACCCAGCGGGTGACGTCCTCGCTGTGGCCGTCGGAGTACTGCGCACGAACCACGATCTGCTGGCTATCCTGGGGCTGGAGGGTAGTCAGCGGTGGAAACACTTCCAGCGACTGCACGCGCGGATCCTGCGGCCGAGGGCGAGGCGTGCCTGCCTGGACCCAGCCCGCGAGCACTCGGTAGTCGCGCGAACCCGGCTCGATCCTTCTGCCGCCGCCGTGCGGCAGCGTCATGGTCGGCTTGAGGAGGAACAGGCTGTGGGCAGGATCGCCCGGCACGATTCGCCGTCCGGACGCCTGCCGGGTCAGCACGTTGTAGTCGGTATCGGGATCGTAGCCGCGCAGGCTCAGCTTAAGTCCGCCCTTGCCGGCAGCGGCTCCGTGACAGGCTCCGGCGTTGCATCCGGCCTTCGTAAGGATCGGGAGCACATGGTTGCGGAAGTTCCAGGCGAACGGCGCGCCGACGCCCGTCACGGTGACCTGTGCGGAGGTGGCGCGGCCCTGGATGCGCGCCGTAATCACCGCGATTCCATTTCCAACCGCGCGGACCGTTCCGTCTGGATCTACTGCCGCGATCTTCGGGTTTGAGGTGGAGAAGGCGGCGGATGGCGACCGGTCGCCTGCAAACTGCCCGCCGTCGCGCGCCTCGACCAGCAAGCGCTGCGCAGACTGCATGCCGCTCAGAGTGACCTTCGGCGGGAGGATCTGGAGATCGGACTTGGCTGCGGCCGGAAGTTGAGACGAGGCGGGACTCACACAAAGGCACAAAGGCACAAAACAGAGAGTGACTCGCGCAAAGACGCGAAGTCGCAAAGAGATGCAAAGAGTGTCGATAAGAATAGAGATTGGGGAGGAGAGCGGATTCTTTTCGCGTTGCCATGAATTACTGGGTAGGTGGGATGGTGATAGGTCTCGGTTACTTCCTCGCATTCGAGCATTTCCTAACTTCGCGCGTTTGCAACCTACGGCGCAATAGCGGGTTGTAGGGTGCGGGTACCCTTATGATGCATCGCCGGCTACAGCAGCTCCAGGATCGGGCGAGCGGCGTAGTCTACGACCGGGATGGGACGGCCGCCGGGCGAGGGCAGCTCTTTGGTCAGGCTGATGCCGAGCGCGCTGTAGAGCGTGGCGGCCACATCGGCGGGCGTTGTGGGCCGGTCGGTGGGATAGCCGCCGATGGGGTCGGAGGCGCCGACGATCTGCCCGCCCTTGAGGCCGCCTCCGCCGAGGATCATGCTCCAGCACTGCGGCCAGTGGTCTCGCCCTCCGGCGGGATTGATCTTGGGCGTGCGGCCGAACTCGCCGGTCGCCACGACGATAGTGTTGTCGTAGAGGCCCCGCTCGTGAAGCTCTTCGATGAGGCTGCTGTACCCATTGTCGAACCAGGGGCCGCACAGCGTCTTGTAGGCGTCGATGGGGGTGAAGGGCGCGCTGCCGTGTATGTCCCAGGTGATCTCGTTGAACACGGTCTCGAACATGTTGATCGTGACGAAGCGGACGCCGCGCTCCACCATCCGGCGCGCCATCAGGCAGGACTGGCCGAATTTGTTCATGCCGTACTTTTTGCGCGTATCCTCCGTCTCTTTGCCGATGTCGAACGCCTCTCGGGCTTTGGCCGAGGACATCAGCGTGTAGGCCTGGTGGAAATTCTCGTCGAGAAGGCGGGCGTCGGGGCTGGTCTCCAGCGCCTTGACGGAGCCGTCGATCGCATCGCGAAGCTTGCGGCGGCGCGCCTCGCGGACCGCGCTGATATAGTCCGGCGGAAGCAGGTCGGGCACCTTGAAGTTCGGCGCGGACGGGTCGGCGTTCAGCACGAACGGGTCGTAGGACTTACCGAGAAATCCGGCGGTCTGGCCGTGCGGCATGTTCCCCCCGGTCGCGCCGATCGGGCGTGGGAGCAGGACGTGCGCCGGGACATCGCCCTTGGGGCCCTTCACATAGTCGAGCACGCAGCCGATGTTCGGATACTCCAGCCCGCCGCCGAAGAGCCTACCGGTCTGCATCATCTGGTGGCCGGTATCGTGGACTGCGGCGGCGGTATGGTAGACGGAGCGGAGGATTGAAAATTTGTCGGCGTGGCGGGACATCCTGGGGAAGATCTCGGAGATCTCCATGCCCGGCACATTGGTCTTGATGGGCTTGAAGGGGCCTCGGATTTCGGCGGGCGCGTCGGGCTTCATGTCCCAGGTATCCAACTGGCTCGGCGCTCCCAGAAGGAAGAGCATGATGCAGTTGATATCCTTGTCCTTGCGGACCGCGCCTTGCGCTTGCATCTCCAGGAAGGCCGGGAGCGAGAGGCCCAGCATAGAGAGCGAGCCCGCGTGAAAAAAATCGCGGCGCGTGAGTCCGTCGCAAAGATGCACCGGCTTTTGAGCATCCAATCGAAACATGTGAGGTGTCCCCTAACGGCGCGGGCCTGCCTGATGACAATTCACGACGCAACGCTGCGTTTGATTTGTCTTACCCTATTGTAGCAGGCAACCTGCGAAAGGTAAAGTGTCGGGGAGGAATGCCCCCTGCGGGAGTCATCAGGGCCATTCAGTTTTAAGGACACGGCACTAAAGTACCGGTCTAAGTTTACCAAGTCCGCCGTCGCGGACTCAATGCCGAACCCGCGAAGGCGGGTTTTGTAAGATTAGACCGGGATTTCCCTGAAAGGGTCCCCGAAAGTCTCCCGACACCTAGCCGGGACACGTCCGGGGCAGGCCGGGGTCTCTCGGACAACCCCGCGTCGACGCAATAGACGTGCTCATGATTCGCAATTGGTTGAAGAGTCCAATCTGGTCACGATGGCGAAAGCACCATGCCGCCGTCAATACAAATTACCTGGCCGCTGACATAGTCTGAAAGATCGGTCACCAGGAATTCGACTACGCGGGCGCAGTCCTCCGGGACGCCCATCCGCCGCAGCGGGATAGAGGGCGCAGCTTTGGCGAGCGCTTCCGGGCTGTCACGGTTGAACTGCTTGTTCGCACGCGACGTC
>JAYTEU010000036.1:0-5599 GCA_043734985.1 Chthonomonadaceae bacterium | reverse complement strand
TTCCGTCGCCTATAGGCAAGTTCGAGAAGGGCTGCCACCTGTTCGTCTTCGGGCATCGCGCGGTCGAACTCCTCTTCGCTTATCTTTGCGGACGGGAGGGCTTCAAGCTTCAGTCCGCATTTACGACAAAAGTTACTTTCGGCCGCATTCTTTGAGCCACAGGAGCTGCAAAACATAGTGATTCACCTTTTGAGGAACGACGGGGTTCATGGGAGCACAGAGGTAATGGTCATCTGGTCGCGAGAAGGCCGCGGACACACCAGGCACGCGGTTAACCGGGCACGCGAGATTATGATCGGCTTCACCTCATTATAGACGACAGATTCCAATTTTGGCAAGTAGGTGTATTTAACAGGGTCTTTCGTCGACGCTAGTGTAGACGAATCGACAGGATTCATACCTCTTAACTGAGTCCTGTCGGATTGACAAAGCACATTCCTTGCGAATATAATGACGCTGTAGGGCTGCGTGTAAAGTTCGTTTAACAGGTCCACAGTTCAAAAATGACCTGCATGGGTATAAAGGTTGAAATTTCTCAATGGCCACCAGTATTACGGACGTACATAAAATAGTTGTCTCTCTCTCGGAACCCGATCTAAGCGTCGAACCCGGTACGGCCACGCAATTAACCGTCACCATTATCAATCAGCAGGAAACAGGCGACCGCGTTTCACTGGAAATCGAGGGCATCGACGTCGAGTGGTACGCGATCCCCGTCCCCGCCGTGAATGTTGCTCCCGGCGCGCAGGCGGTGCTGAAAATACCCTTCCGAGTCGCCCGGACAAGCTCTAACCGCGCCGGCACCTATCCGTTTCTCGTGCGCGTACAGGCCATGGAGACGGGCGAAGTCGGCGTTGCACAGGCTACTCTGAACGTCAAGGCGTTCAGTGCACTCCAAACCGAGTTGAATCCCAAAAGAGTCGTCGCGACTTTCTTTCACCCACTGAACGACTTCGACGTGTCGATCACGAACGAAGGCAATATCGACGAGACGCTGGACCTCTTTGCAAGCGATCCCGACGATGAATGCGCCTATGAATTCGACACCGATCGAATAACCGTCAAACCAGGCCAGACGACCGTTGTTCCTCTTGCGGTCCGGCCCAAAGCGCCCTCGCTCGTGCAGGGCACGCGGATCTATGGGTTCAGCGCCTCCGCCCGCTCCACGGACGATTCTTACGTCTCCGCCAATGCGCACGGCCAGATCGAGAAGCACGCGCTCGTTTCGCCACTGCTCGGCATCTTCGTGCTGATGCTTGGGATCACGGGCGCGGCGGTCGTTGCCTTCCGACCGAAAGAACCGGAGCAGATAAAGATCGTACACTACGCCGCAGTTCCATCGACCGTGGAACAGGGCCGCACTACAACCTTGACCTGGGAAGTCAGCGGCCTCGCACCCACCGATCGCCACATACTGCTGTCCCACCACGTCGGCGAAGCGGGCACGGAGATAACGGACGGCGAGCTGCCATCCGACGCAGGCAAACAAGACGTTATCCCCGAGATGCCCATTACCGTTTATACGCTGACCGCAAAGGGAACGCGCGATCAAAAGCCGATGGCGCTGAAATTTGTCGTTCATGTCACAAAAGCGCCTGCCCCGGCCAAGCCGGTGATAACCGCCTTTCTGGTGCGACCGGCGAAGATTCACGTCGGCGATTCCGTAACACTGTCCTGGAGCGCTAAGTACCAGAAGTCATACATCCTGGACCCGGGCAATAAGCAGCTTAGCCAGTTTGAGGAGAGCGGTCAGGATTCGCCGACGCAGGATACGGAGTACAAGATCCGCGCGTTCAATGCCAAGGGTGACTTCGTCGTCAAAACGGCTATGGTTAAGGTTGTCCCGGCTAACGTCTGCATCGCCGAAATTGGCGGCATCGGGATCAAGTCGGCCCCATATATTGGTGTTCCGGTAAAGCTTAAATGGAGCACGCGATACGCAAAGACGGTTCGCATCGACTCGACCGACCCGAATATCTCGATTGGCGATCAGGCTCCCGGCGATGGCGGCCAGGAGATCACCTTTTCAAGTACTAACCCCGTCACCTTCACTATCACGGCCACCGATAGCGCCGGCAAAACCGTGACCAGGACGACCCCACCGATCACGCCCCGCTATAAGCCGCTGCCTCCGAAACCGAAAGAGACGATACCCTCCGACCTTCCACCTTCGGGAACCACGGCGCCACCCGCCGGAGGGGCGGCGCCGGACTCGAAGATTGGGAATTAGGCGTGAGGGATTTGGTGTTTGGCATTAAGAATTAGATTGGACGAAGACCGGCCGACACCATGCGCCGGAGTGGCCCTTCAGGTTTATAGGAAGGGCCATGAATGTCTGGGGCATCGGCAGCGAATAGACCTCGGCCGGGAAGCGGAGCTCTTCGACGATCCAAATACCCTGGCCGAGCAGGATCGTATGGACTTCCGCGTCGTTCTCCTTGTCCCAACCCCCTATCCCCCAGTGGTCCACGCCCAGGCCACGTATCTGTTTTTCGACAAGCCAGCGCGCGGCTTCCGGCGTGAGTTTGGGCGATCGATAAAGCCACTCCTCGGACCGTTCACGAATGTCACCCCAGCCCGTTGCCATCAGTACAATGCTATCGACCGGCAAATCGGCGGGCAGCGCGGCGGACAGGCGGGCACGCGCGATCGGGGCTTGCGGTTCCAGCGGCCTTAGATCGGCGATATAGGCTTGGCCCGAAAACCGGTCCAGTGGAAGTGCATCTATAGGATCTCCACCCGCGATTTTGTGCAAGGGGGCATCCAGATGACTGCCGGTATGACTCGCAAGAGTGAGTGTCTCCCAGTGCCATTCGCCGCGCTCGTGGTCGGAGCTGATTTCGCAGCGTATGGCCGGATGCGCCGGGCAGTTCGGCCCCGCGTCGAATATGGGCTGCGATAGATCGATGAAATGTAGTTTCATAATCGGAATGATTCTCCGGACAGAGGGCCGATTCCTATCTTGCAGCCGTGGTCACAGGGTCATACAGTTCTTCGATATCGCCGTGGCAAACCCGGAGGGTACCCGAAGTCCTCGGCTTATGAAAGCATAATCGCCCAAAGGGCACCCGGCCTGCGCGGACTTGAGACGGAGTCCGCGCAGGCGGACTTAGCGTTGTCACCAGGCGAAGAATTTATTCCCACGCCGATTCCTATCTTGCAGCCGTAGTCTTGCGCGTTAGGCCCGGATTCGGTATAATAGTAGCGGGCGCGGCGGGAAATCCCTGTCGCGCCTTTCGCTTTTGCGGCGGGCGACGCCGGGCAAGGAGATTTCGGATGCCACAGTATCAACAGCAGAAGAAGGGCCAGTCGCGAGTGCGAGTTCTTCCCAAAGATGCCACGCGAGCGTATCTCCTGATGATGAAGCTGAGCGGCGGAAAACTTCAGGTGCTGCCCAACGACGTCTATCTCATCGACGAGAAGCTGCTTGCTATGCTGACAGAGAACGGGGTTTCCTACGAGGTGATCGAGCAGAAATGACGAAGTATATTTTTGTGACAGGCGGCGTGGTCAGCAGCATTGGCAAAGGCATCGCCACGGCCAGCCTTGGGCGGCTGTTGCGCAACCGCGGATTTCGCGTCTGCCTGCAAAAGCTCGATCCCTACATCAATGTGGATGCGGGGACGATGAACCCGTACCAGCATGGCGAGGTATTCGTCACGGACGATGGCGCCGAGACAGACCTCGACCTTGGCCACTACGAGCGGTTTATCGATACCGACCTGACGAAGCGCTCCAGCATCACCACGGGCAGCATCTACCGGTCGGTGATCGAAAAGGAGCGCCGAGGCGACTACCTTGGCGGCACGGTGCAGCTCGTGCCGCACGTAACGAACGAGATCAAGGCGCGGATCGTCGATGCGTCCAAGGGCCGCGACGGCGAACAGGACGCCGATGTTGTAATCGCCGAAGTCGGCGGAACCGTAGGCGACCTGGAGAGTCTGCCGTTCCTGGAGGCGATCCGCCAGTTTAAGAAGGATGCCGGAACCGAGAACGTGATGTACATCCACGTCACGCTGATCCCAAGCGTCGGACCGTGGGGCGAGGTAAAGACTAAACCGACCCAGCACAGCGTGATCAAGCTGCGCGAGCTTGGCATTTTGCCGGACGTTCTAATTTGCCGTACGAAGCTTCCCATCTCGCAGGAATTGAAGAACAAGATATCTCTATTCTGCGATGTGTCCGCGGACGCCGTAATCGAGACACTGGACGCCGAGACGATTTACGAAGTGCCTTTGATGTTCGAGGAGGCCGGTCTGGCGGAGCTAGTCGTAAAGCGACTCCAGCTTCCACACCGATCGGCGGACCTTGAAGAGTGGCGTCAGATCGTGGAACGAATCAAGCGACCGAAGTATGAGGTCAACGTAGGAGTCGTCGGCAAGTACATCGACAACGGCGATGCGTACATCTCGATCGGCGAAGCGCTGAAGCATGGCGGAATCGCTAACGATGCACGGGTCAATCTCCAGTGGGTGGACAGTGAAGACCTGGAGAAACCGAACGCAGAGGACATCCTCGCCTCGATGGATGCGATCCTGGTTGCGCCGGGCTTCGGAGCGCGCGGCGTGGAGGGCAAGATACGGGCGGCAGACTACGCGCGGGAACACGGCGTGCCCTTCCTCGGCATCTGCTACGGCATGCAGATGGCCGTGATCGCCTACGCACGGAGCGTACTGGGGCTGAAGGAGGCGCATACCGAAGAGGTGAGCCCGGATACTCCCCATCCATTGATACACATACTACCGGAGCAAAAGGATATCGTCGATAAGGGCGCGACCATGCGCCTCGGCGCCTATAAGTGCCAGTTGAAGATGGGCTCGCTGGCGGAGCGGCTCTACGGCGCTTCCAGCGTGATGGAGCGGCACCGGCACCGTTACGAGCTTAACAACGATTACCGGGAGGAGCTCGCGCGGTGCGGGCTGGTCTGCTCGGGGCTGTCGCCGGACTACAGGCTCGTGGAAATCATAGAGGTACCGGATCACCCTTACTTCATCGCCACTCAGTTCCATCCGGAGTTTCGGTCGCGGCCAAATCGGGCGCATCCGTTGTTCTCAGGCCTTATCGCCGCCGCAATCGAACGGACCAACCGGCTCTTTTCCAGAAAGCCCGAAAATGGCGGCGCATCGCATGCTGCGGAAGCAGTCGCCGCTGCGCGGGTTCCAGCCGCGAAGTCGAATGGCTGCGCGGAGATGAACGTTGAGATGGCGGAGGCTCTGGAGCTTTGAACGGTCCCACGCAAGGCAGACCCCTAGCCGCGCTGTTCTGGCGGCTCTATATCGTTCTGGGCCTTGCATCGCTAGGCGGTGGCGCGTTCCTCATGGGCGCACCCCACCTGGTATTATCGTCGGCCCGCGCCGAGCTGATGCCCGTCCGTATCGTCGGAATAGTACTTATCGTGTTCGGAATCGTCCGCATCGTCAATGCCGTCGTCCAATTACGGCGAATGCGCCGCCGGTAGTTGTATCGACGGGTAAACCCTTCGCTCCAGCCCGTTCCGGGGTGCGCCGGGTACCCGCTCGTGGGTGGGGCGCGATGCAATATCCAACTAGAGCCAGCCGTTCTTCCAACACGCTTGTTGTCCCACCGACGGGTACCCTCG
>JAYTEU010000035.1:0-2176 GCA_043734985.1 Chthonomonadaceae bacterium | reverse complement strand
CAGCGCTGCATCAATCTGGGGTTGGACGCATCAATCGCGTCGTTATGCGTGTGCCAGCCCGCGAATGAGCCGAGCGCGCGCATACACACTTCGCTCGTCGTAACTCCCTGCGGCGGGTGGTGGACACACCACATCTCCTGGCAGAACTTCACGTCCGGCTGCTGATCCACCCATTTGAAATCCAGGAGCTGCGTTTCCATCAGGTGGTTCCGACCGAACCGCTCGGCGTCTGCCAGGCATTGGTGGTCCTTGTGCAGCCCGAGCAGTATCGCGATCTCGATCATATCCTGAAGCGCGCAGACATCGCCCTGCCATCGCTCCGCACCTTTCATTCCGTGTGGGAAGAATCCGAAATCGGTGCCCCAATCGCACGCGCTCCTGTAGGCATTAAGAGACCAGTCGATATAGTCCGCGCGATCGGTAAGTATCCCATATTTGAGCACGCCAAGTATGAAACCCGTGGTGCTGTGCAGGTAACTCGCGGTAGTATTCTTGATCGTGCCGTCCTCTTCGAACGCGCCGGAGCGTTCTCGCAGGAACCGTATAAGGCCGTTGGCCAGTTTAAGACTCTCTTCACTTCCCGTCACCGCCGCGAATCGAGCCAGAGGATAGACGACTTGCGCGCCGATAAGGAGTTCGCCCATTTTCCCAGTCGGCGCGGCGCGGCTCGCCCAGCCATTTGCCGGCAGGTATGAGGCGGGGTACCAGCAGGTATCGCCCTCCCAGACCGCGCGCTTGGATAGGGCGTGGACCAGTCGAAGCGCGCGCTGCTGTGCGTCCGCGTCCTCTACGGCGAGCAGGCGAGTCGTCCAGGCCATCAGCGCTCCCCGCTGAGACCACTCCATCTCGACGATCGGGGACGTGTGTGTCCAGGGGTCGGACGGAAGAATCATCAGTCCATCGTCCCGCTGGCACTTTGCCAGGATACGAGCAAAGGCGGCATCGTTCGCGTCCGTGGGGAGGCCTGTCATGATACGTGCAAGCGTAAGAGCGTCCAGCAGCGTTCCAGACACGTCGGAGTAGTCCCAGGGAGAGTGCATCGCGATCGGAGGATCGGTGTGCAGCTCCGCAAAGGAGTACGGCTGACCGTCACGCGCCGGATTTACCAGGAGGGTGCATGCGCGTATTGCCAGTTCGGCGCGCGCAATTAGGTCGAAGGGGAATGCCTGAATCTGCGATGCCGGATCGATAGCCACGGCATTCGAATGAAGAAAATCGGTGGACATGGGCGGTTCTCCCAAAACCTCAGTGCGAGTTTGCAGCCTTCACCACGTACGTGGGATCTCCTACCAGGCCGGGCGGTTTTACCATGAGGCGCATCGACCCTCGCAACGGGCTAGCCTATTATAGGCGGTACAGTCGTCGGCGTCAATATGCTCGGCAAAAAAGTGGGGTTTGGTCGGTAGACAAGGCGGTCAGAGTGTGTTAGAATAGCCTGCGAAAGTACAGATACTCGGTCTCGCTTCGGGCCGATCGGCCGGCGCCGATCCGCTGTCAGAGCGCACGCCAAGCAAGAGCAAGTAAGAGAAGGTAGTAACATGCAAGTTGTCCCCCATGAACGGTCCTCGTCCAAACAAAACGCAATCCGCAAACCTATTAATATAACAGCTCGGCTGACTGTAAATTGTGCGATGCTCCTATGCGCTTCACTCCTTATCGGGCTGTCCGGCTGTAAGGCGAAATCCCGCGCAGCCGACAACGCCATGAATTCAAACGTGCCCGCGCGCCCGCAGGCGCCGGCCGCGCCGCAGTTGGCGCCACTCCCCACGGGAGGAGTCAAGGCGATCTACCTGACGGGATGGACTGCGGGGGGAAGTAAGCACTTTCAAAATCTGATTGGCCTCGTGGACCGAACCACGATCAACGCAATGGTCATCGACGTCAAGGATGATGGTGATGTGACCTATCAGGCGGATGTCCCGCTTGCGAAAGAGATCGCCGGCACGATGGACGGCAACATGAAACAGATCCGCAACATCGATCGCGTGCTGGAGACGCTGAAGAAGCATGATATTTTCCCGATTGCCCGCCTGACCTGTTTTCGAGACAGCCCGCTCGGCAACGCCCATCCCGAATTGGCGGTCCACGACAAGAGCGGTAAAGTCTGGCACGACCGAAAACGACACGCCTGGTTGAATCCTTATAAAAAGGAAACATGGGATTACAATGTCGACCT
>JAYTEU010000034.1:0-5579 GCA_043734985.1 Chthonomonadaceae bacterium | reverse complement strand
GCGAGCTCCACCTCCGCCTCCGCGGACGGCGGAACCTCCAGCGCCTTTGCGAAGTAGACGCGCGCGGATTCGTAATCGCGCGTCTCCATGGCGGCGAATCCCAGAAGGCGCTCTGTCCGGGCCTGTCCTACCCGGTCGCCAAGTTTCGTCCAAACTTCGAGAGCCTCGCAGCCGGCCGCTTCCGCGCCGCCGGACTCTTGGGCGATCGACATCCACCCCAACTCTTCCAGCAGCTCACCCAAAAGGCTCGCGTGACCGTCGGCCAGAGGTCTGAGCGCATCCACGGCGGCCTGAACGTAAGTGATAGCCTCAGCCGCGTACCCGCGCATGTTAGTCGTTACGCCAAGAGCGAGGCCGAGACGCGCAAACAGCTCCAGTTCGTGAATCCCGAAGGCATACTCCATTGCGGCGCGCAGGTTGTCGACATTCGTATCCAGGCTAAGAAGCGCGGCGGCTTCCTGGGCGGACCGCTTCTTCGACAGCCGCTCCGCCGCAAATTTACTGAAGTATCGCGCGTGGCGCAGGCGCGTCTCGTCGCCTGTGCCTCCTTCATTCAGCTTCTCCTGCGCGTACTCCCGCAGCGAGTTGAACATGGTGAACCGGGTCTCCTGCGTGCCGGGGTCCGTCTCGGATCGAAGGAGCGAGTGGACACGCAGCTCCGCAATTCCCTCCAGCACGTCGAACGCTTCGCAGACGGCTTCGGCATCCTCCACCGTGAATCCGCCGGCAAATACCGATGCTTGCGTAAATAGGGACTTATCGTCGTCTGAAAGCAGATCGTACGACCAGTCGATGGCGGCGCGCAGGGCGCGTTGTCGATCCGGCAGGTCGGGCGATCGTGTCTGGAGGAGCTTGAACCGCTCGTTAAGCCGCTGCAGCATCTGCCGGGGCGACAGGGTCGCGATACGCGATGCGGCAAGCTCCAGCGCGAGCGGCACGCCGTCCAGCCGCCGGCACAGCTCGTCGACGTCGGCTTGATTCTCCGCGTTGAGCTCAAATGCGGGCTGCCGGTCCCGGACACGATTGACGAAAAGCTCCGCCGCCTCCGTTGCCGGGAGAGGGCTCACCTCCACAACGCGCTCTTCCTGTATCTCCAGCGCCCGCCTGCTCGTGACAAGCAGCTTCAGCTTGGGCGCATGGGTGAGGAGTTCCTTGACAGCGCGGCCGGCGTTGATGACCTGCTCCAGGTTGTCCAGAACCAGCAGCGCGCTTCGCTCGCGAAAGAACTTGGATACCTGATCCCGCACGTGCATCTCGGGATGGAGCGGCAGATGCAGCGAGGCGGCGATACGTTGAAGCAGCTCTTCCCCGGTGTGCGCCTCCTCCGCCTCGACCCAGCATACGCCGTCCGCGAAATCGTCCAGGCTGAGCTCGGCAAGATGGAGCGCGGATCGCGTCTTGCCCATTCCGCCAAATCCCGTGAGTGTCAAGAGCCGGACCGCCGGATCGAGCAGGCGCTCGGCCCAGTTCTTCATCTCCTGTTCGCGCCCCAGGTAGGGCGAGGACGGAATTGGCAGGTTGTGTTTGTTGGGATCGAAGGTCTTGAGGGGAGGAAATTCCGCGATAAGATCGGTGGCCTCGATCTGCCACAACTGCTCTTCGCCGACACCCTTCAGGCGATGCATCCCGCAATCCCTGAAGGTGATCTCCGAGGGAATCGACTGTCGCACCAGAGAGTGGGTGGCGGCAGACACAAGTACCTGCCCGCCATAGGCCGCGGACGAGACGCGGGCGGCACGGTTCACCGTTGGGCCGAAGTAGTCGGAGCGCCCCGCGTTATGCGTTAGAAAAGGCTCACCGGTGTGCATGCCGATCCGTATGAGCACGGCGACGCGAACGACCTCGCTCTCAGGCAACTGCGCCATGCGCAGTTTCGGCCAATCGTGCCGGGCGAGCGACCGCTGGGCGTCCACAGCCCATTGGACCGCGTCGGCAGCGCTCTGAAAAACCAAGAAGAGCGCGTCGCCCGCCGTGCTGACCTCGTGCCCGTTCCATCGCGCCATTGCGTCCCGGAGAATCTGAAAGTGCATGGCGCGGACCGGTTCGTAATCGGCCCGATAGCGTTCGGAGTATTCGGAAGAATCCTGGATATCCGTAAATACCAGCGTAATCGTACCGCTCGGCAAATCCACCCTTGTAGTACCTCTTACCTAAGACATTGCCTCTATTGTACCCAGCCCTGTCCGACACGCCTCGTGTTATGTAACAATAGAATAAGGGGACACGGGCCAACGTCAAGAATTTGCCCGGCTTGCAGTGCGTAACAATGGGATATAGCCGACACGCGATGGATCGACCACTTACTGCCAATGAGCCGCGTATCGGGCAGGCGCCCGCACGGTCCAGCGCTCTTAATATTATCCAGGGGATTTTCGAAATATGCGTTACCCGCACCGCCTCGCGCAATTGACTCTGATCGCGCTCTTCGCTGCCGCGACTCCATCCCTGCTCCGTGCAGCTCCACAGGGTTCGCCGGCAGCCAAGCCCGCGCGCGAAGCACCGAAGCCGAGCGCACAAGTCCAGGCGCTCATAGATGCAGGCCACAAGGTCCAGAATGTGAAACCGGCCGGCCTCGACATGGCTGAAAAGCGCTACTCCGAGGCAGCAGACATCGCGCGGCAACTTCAGGACAAGGTCGGCGAGAGCGTAGCGCTACGCAACCTCGGAAATATCGCCCGTCTGCGCGGACAGGCAGCCAAAGCCCTGAACTTGTACGACCAGTCGCTGACGATCACCCGCGCGACCGGCAACAAGTATGGCGAGGCGGATACGCTGTATAACATTGCGCTCCTGCTCAATACTTCGCAGCCTGTGCGCGCACTGGAAGTCGGCGAACAGGCTCAGGCGCTTTATCACGAGCTCGGGCTCGCAACGAGTGAATCGCAGACGCTGAGCTTTTTGGGCGGTCTCCATAAGAGCGCCGGACAAAAAGTCAGGGCGAAGGAGCGCTACGAGCAGGCGGAACGCGTGGCCCATGCCGCGGGTGATCCAAAGTGCGAGGCCGATGCGCTCTGGTATTTAGCAACGCTCGTATGGTCGACCGATAGTGAGAAAGCGCTGGACCCCGAGACCACGGCGCAGGCGAAAGCATACTTTCAGAAAGCTCTAGCGCTCTACCATAAAGCAGGCGATACCTTCGATGAAGCGTGGACCGCCCAACTGCTTGGCGGCACAGCTTGGTACGAACGCAATCTTCGCGAGACGCAGAGGTATTACGAGCTTTCGTTAAAGGGCTACCGCTCCCTGCGGTCGGACAAAGAGATGGCCGAAGTTCTTACGCAGCTTAGCAACGTCGCCGCACTGCAAGAGCGGCTGCTGGACAGCCTTGCGTTTAACCAGGAGGCGCTGGATATTTATCGCAAGCTCGGAGACAAACCAAGCCAGGCACTGCAACTGCGGCACATTGCCGACCTCTATACGCGATTTGGCCAGCAAAAAACCGCACTGAAGAACTACCTGACGGCGCTGCCCCTGTTCGAACAGGCCGGTGATGTGAGCAACCAGGTCACGACTTTGCACAGTATCGGCCAAGTCTACGATATCCTGGGCGACCATAAGACGGCGGTCGAGTATTTTAACAAGGTCCTTCCATTGCTGGAAAAGCCCCAGAACGCGCTTGCGCGCCAGCAGAACCTGGGCGTACTCGCCGGTATCTATTGGGAAACCGGCAATATCGAGAAGGGGCGCGACGTTCTGCTGCAGCAGCGTGAAGAACTTACAAAATCCGGGCTGGCGGCGATCGTTCCGACCGCGTCCATGCTGGGCATGTTCGAGAAGCGGCTCGGCCATGCGGATAAGGCTATGGCTCTATACACCGAAGCGCTCAAAATGTCTGATCTCGCCGGCAACGGGCTCGCATCGGCGGGAACGCTGCACAGTATCGCGGAAATCGAGGAGGAGCAGGGAGACCTCGACAGCGCGGAGAAGCACTTTGCCCAGGCGGTTGCGATCGTGGAGAGAGTGAGGGAGGCGCTTACCGGACTATCAGCAGCGAAATCGACGTTCCTGAAGGCGAATTTAGACACGTACCGCAGCTATCTCGCGCTGCTTCTTCGCCGGCACAAGACGGACGAAGCCTTTAGTCTCGTACAGAAAATGAAAGCGCGCAGTCTGCTCGACATCCTCTACGACGGCAAAGTCCAGCTCACCGCCTCGCTGACGAAGGAGGAGCGCAGCCAGGAGCGTACTCTCCGGCAAAAATGCGATAGCCTCAACTATCGGCTGGTAAACGAGGGTGTGCGGAACGAGATCGGTTCCATGAAGCGAGCCGAGGCGATCAAGCTCCAGATCGACGAGGCGGAGCGTGACCTGCAGCAGCTGGAGGACCGCCTCTACGCGCGGCACCCGGATCTCGCCCAGAAGCGAGCCGCAACGACGATCACGGCGGCCGATGTTGGCAGGCTGCTGCCCGAAGACACCGCGCTGCTGGAGTACCTGACGCTCCGAGTCGGAAAGACCGACGAGGTAGTCCTGTTTGTCGGCACTCAGCATGTCGGCAAGGCGGTGCTCACGGTCCATGAGCTTCCGATTACCGACCTGGAACTGCGGCAGAAGCTCAAGGCGCTTAGCGCCGCCTGTTCCGATCCGAGGCTGGAGTACGAGCCTGCCGCCAACCAGCTCTGGACTGCGCTGATAGCTCCCGTGGAGGCGCGGCTTGGCGGTATAAATCGGCTGATCGTCTGCCCGGACGGGCAGTTGTGGGATACGCCGTTTGCCGCGCTTGCGAAGGATGCCTCCGGAGGCGCAGGGCGGAAGCCACAGTTCCTCATCGACCGTTTCGAGATCGACTATGCCTACAGCGGCACCGGCGCGGCCGCGGCGCTCGCAGTTAGGGCGCAAAGCAGCCGAAAGGCGCCGGCGAACTCGCTGTTGGCGTTTGCCAACCCGAACTTCGGAGACGAGCAGCGGTTCGGCGACAAACAGGACATTCCCGGTCAGCGCCCAATCAGCGCCGCATCGCGCCCAATCAGCGCGGCGTCGAGGCACGTTAAGAAGGGGGACCGTCCCATCAGCGCGGCATCGCGCGACCGTCCCATCAGCGCGGCATCCCGGGCCCGACCCATTAGCGCGGCTTCACGTCCCATCAGCGCGGCATCGAGGCCAATCAGCGCGGCTTCACGCGAGGTGATGGTGCCGCGCGGAGGCAAGCTCAGCCAGCTTCCGGGCACGCTGCTGGAGGCGCGATCGATCCGGAGTGATTTCACGGGAGCGCGCGTCTATACCGGTGCGGCGGCCCAGGAGGCGACCGCGAAGCGCGAGGCCGGGAAGTACCGGTACCTCCATTTTGCCACGCACGGCTTCTTTAACGATGCCGCGCCCCTGCTCTCCGCAATAGTGCTGGCGCTGCCGGACCCGAAGAGCGGCGACGACGGCTTCCTTACCGCGCGGGAGATATTCGACCTCAACCTCAACGCCGATATGGTGGTGCTCTCCGCCTGTAATACCGCCCGCGGCGAGAAGCGGAGCGGCGAGGGGATCATCGGCCTGACCTGGGCGCTCTTTGCGGCCGGCGCACCGACACAGGTCGTGTCCCAGTGGTCGGTAAACGACGACAGCACCGCGGCCCTGATGCAGCGCTT
>JAYTEU010000033.1:0-1551 GCA_043734985.1 Chthonomonadaceae bacterium | reverse complement strand
CTAAGGGAGATCGGTCGCTCCCGACTTCGCTTTCAGGTGGTGACACTTGACGTTCACCGTGCGAAGGTAACTGAATCGACCGGCGCCGCGCAGCTCGATGTTCGTTTGATCTGTCTTTTGTAGGTCGCCGCGTAAATTTGACAATCATGAAACCCAAGAAAAAAGACAATCCCGCAACGCTGGGCCTAATGGCGGTTATTCTGATCGGGGCGCTTTTCTCGGTAGGAAAATCGCTTTTCAGTGGAGAGCCGCCGCCTGCAGTTCGAGTCACGCAGACTTCGTTGGAAACAACGCCGGTGGCAGGAGCGGCGGCCGTGGCCGTGGGACCGCTGCCGGCGAGCGAGCGCGATCCGTTTTCGTCGACGCAGATGCAGCGTGTTCTGCTCCAATCGAAGCAAAGCACATCGGTAACCGCGCTGCCCGCGGAGCCGCGGCCCACGGCCGTCGGGAGCCATAGTTCGATACCTGTCGTTCCGGCGCTGACTCCGCCTCTATCGATTGTACGTGTTCAGCCCAACCCCACGGCTCCGTCGGCGGTGAATCCGGGAGCCGGTAGCCCGAGCGAGGAAAAGGCGCTCGCGCGCTCAATTCGCGTTACGGCGATCGTTCGTGGCGCGAATCCCTACGCGGTCCTGGAACCGACCGGAAGTCCGCCGCGGACGCTTCATGTTTCCGAAATGTACCGCTCGATGCGGCTCGTTGCGGTCCGCGCCGAGGAGATCGTCCTGAAGGGCCGTTCCGGCCTGTGGACCTTGCCGCTCGCCACGCCGGAGAATGAGACGGAACAGACTGAGAGCCGGAATTGAGCGCCTGAGTGGAGTGGGTGACAGCGGACAAATTCCAGAGAGTCCGATCCGAGAGGTTCCTTAAGGTTGCGGACCTAAGCGTGCCCGCTTTTGGGCACTTTTGCAGAGAGATCAGGATGCGTGCCATGCGAATTCGCTTTACATATTGGGTTGTACTGGCGCTGCTGTCAGCCGGCGCAACCGTCGAAGCCCAGGAGAAAGAGGTTCTGCCGGCCATCTTCCCGGCCAGGGCGG
This sequence comes from Chthonomonadaceae bacterium, assembly GCA_043734985.1. GTDB lineage: Bacteria > Armatimonadota > Chthonomonadetes > Chthonomonadales > Chthonomonadaceae > DATGJU01. The sequence continues at coordinate 511 of JAYTEU010000033.1, read as the reverse complement.
GCGCTGCTACTGTCTTTATCGACTCGATCCAGGCCGTTGCGCAGGGGGCAGAGACTCACGTAACGGTGCTCCTCCGTGGCAGCGCGGACCCACGACTGACGGTTGTAGACCGCAGTGTTACGGTCCGCCTCGCTTCGGCGCGGCCTGGACCGAGTCTCGCATCGCGGATGATCAGCGGAGGCCTTGTGAAGCGCGTCGGATTCCAGACAGGCAGCCGAGCCGGGGCGATCCAGACCGAAGAGGCGCAGATCAGCCTGGAGCTGAACGGACCCGCCGACGCGAGCATTACGCCCGGCTCCGACCCGCGGATGATAACCGTTCGTCTTGTGCCACGCGGCCAGGCGGTCAACGTGGTGACACACGCCGACACGAACCGGCTGTTCGATATTGCAGCTTATCAGACGGACGTGTCGCTGCTCCTGCGATCGCTCGCGCAGGAGGCGAACTGCAACATCCTGCTCTCCGATAAAGTGACGAATAAAGTAACGATCAACCTGCACCAGGTCGAACT
>JAYTEU010000032.1:0-4623 GCA_043734985.1 Chthonomonadaceae bacterium | reverse complement strand
GACTTCGCCGAGAGCGCCATCAGCGACCGGTAGCGGCGGTTAGAAGGGGCGAGGACGTGCTGCGCCAGGAACCGGTAGGCTTCCGATTGTGGCGAGAGCGGGCGCTTTTCGGCAACGCGCGCCCATTCCAGTCCCGGCGTCTCCTCGCGAGCCTGCGGGATAGCGGCAACGACGCGCGCCGGCAGAAGCTCGTCCGCCTCCTGGATCGTCTTTAGGCGTCGATCGGCGCTCTCCAGGGCAATGGCGAGACCGGCGGAGGCGATCAATACACAGAGGCCCGCAAGCCCCACGAACTTAAGGGCACGGCCCTCCGTAGTATTGACGGGCGGGTTCGTCTCGCTCGAATTGGCAAGTACCGAAATGGGATTTTGGCGCTCCGCGACGTCGAGCGCCGCCTTGGCCGTATTGAGGCGGGCCACGATTCCGCTTCGATTCTCCGATTTCTCCGCGATCAGGCTGGGCAGGTTGCCGAGTTTACTGTTGACCCGCTTCACATGGTCCAACTCGATTCTACGCGCGGCAATGGTCATCTCTTCGGACTGGATAAGGGCTTGATCGGCGGCGATTTGGTCGAGGACCGGCTTCGACGGATTCACATGGACGGTTTCCGCGACATGAACACGCTCGCGCCTGGCGCGCTCCGCGACCATCTCCATTTCCAGCGGCTTTCGCTCGTCTAGGCGAGCCTTGAGCTCCGGATAGGTATCTTTGTATTTGCGCCGCATCTGGCGGATTTCCGCATCCAGGTCGTCGATTTGACGAGTGAGACGGCTCTCCTTTTCGGTTGGGGCGGGCGGAGCCTCTTCCACCGGAGGCGTGGGCGATGTGCCCCTGAGTGCGTCTATCCGAGCGCGATTCCCCGCAATACGAGCGTTTGCCTCCGCCTTGCTGGTTTCGGCGACTTCGATCTCCTTGGCGATCCCCTTCACTTGGCTGATAAAGTCACCCGGAATGATCTGGTTCTCGATGCAGTACTGGTCGTACTTCCCCTGAAGTGTCTGGAGCTCCTGATCGGTGCGGCCAAGCTGCTCACCCAGAAGGTCGACCGCGCGCTGCGCCTCTGCCGAGTTATGCTTCCGGTTCTGCTCAATAAGGTTGGTCGCGAGCGCGTTCGCCATCGCGCTGGCCCGCGCCGGATCGCTATCGTAGTACCGCAGCTCGAACATGTGCGAGCCGCTGCCCTCGAATTCAATGCTTTCGGCGATTTTTGGGAGCGGGTCGCTGACGGACGCGACCTTGGCGGAGGCTTCCATAACATCTTTGCCACGCGCAAGAACCGAGTAGATCCTCGCGGCCACGGCGCCATCCGGCTCCCCGGCGTCCGAGATCTTGCGCAGCGGGTCCGCGAGGCCAGTGGGAGTGATGAGCCGAACCGCGGCCATCCAGCGCGAGGGCATCAGACGGGTGACGCCATAGACGAGCGCGGTGGTCACCAGCACGCTAATAACGAGGATCCATCTGCGCTTTTCCAGTATCGCCAGCGCCCGCCTAAAATCCATCCTTGTCTCCCGATCTGCATCCCGGCAATGGCAGCCAATCCTCGCGCCGCACTATTGAATAATACCTTCGGCACGAGATTCGTGCACTCCCATGGTCATCCCGCGCAGCGCTTCCTAACATCGGTTTCGCTTTACGGACGCTCTAAATTGCGGTAAGAGGTACTATGGGATGACAGATACGTAACTCCGCAAAATCCCACAGACGGCGCCGACGGTCTAACGAGTTGTCACCGCTTTGAGTATCGGGCCGGACGCTCATTAAGTTTAGCCAAAAAACCTCTGATCATGGAAAAATCGGATAAGTCAATCATGCACGAAGCCCGAAGTCCGTGTAGTTTACGGTCGTGGTTTGCTTTCCCGTACGGGATTATGCTTCGGCAGAGATGAGATTCCGTAGTCTCGGGAGGAGTTGGCAAGTAATGACGGCGGCGGTATGGATTTTTGGACTCGCCTGGGCGCTTATCCTCTATACGTATATCGGCTTCCCTTTGGTGCTGGCAGTGTTTGCGCGCCTTTTCGGGTCCGTGAAGCGCGTCGCTACGCGCTACTTTGGAGGAGGCAACTCGGGTACGAACGGCCCTGACTGCGACGGAGAGACAAGACTGCCGCGAGTAGCGATGGTCGTCGCCGCCTTCAATGAGGAGACGGTGTTAGTCGATAAGCTGGCCAATACCTGGGAGATCGACTACCCCTCGGATCGGTTTCAGGTCTGGATCGGATCGGACGGATCGAGCGATGGCACGGACCGCATTTTAGGCTCCTGCAGCGACGCGCGCCTTCACCACAAAGGCTTCAGCGAACGGCGCGGCAAGATATCCGTGCTGAACGACCTTCTCGCCGAGATCGACGCGGACATTGTGGTGATGTCGGATGCCAATACGGTTTACGCGCCGGATGCGGTGCGGAAATTAGTCGCGCAGTTCGAAGACCCGCGAGTGGGCTGCGTAAGTGGGGAGCTGGGCCTGCTGCAGGACGGCGGCGTCTCCGGCGAAGGGCTCTATTGGAAGTACGAAGGCTGGATAAAGCGCAGCGAGAGCCGACTCGGCTTCCTGATCGGATGCAACGGCGGTATCTACGCTTTGAGGCGCGAATGCTACGAGCCCCTTCCAACTTCGACCATTGTGGAAGACTTCGTGCTGACGATGCGTGTGCTGGAGCGGGGCTATCGCGTCGTGTTCGCGCCGGAAGCGCGGGCATTTGAGCCGCCGTCCTCAACCTCGCGGGCAGAGATGATTCGCAAGGTGCGTATCGGCGCTGGGGGATTTCAGGCGCTGGGCCTTACCTGCCGCCTGCTCCTGCCCGAGTTCGGACTGACGGCCTTTGCCTTTTGGGGCCATAAGGTATTACGCTGGCTGGTACCCTTTTTCTATATTATAGCGACTGCCGCGAATCTTGCTCTTTGGCGTCTGCCCACGTTCTCGCTGTTTCTCATTGTTCAGGCGGTTGGCGCGATCCTAGCGGTCGCAGCCTATCATGCGCAGCCCGGACGGAAACTGCCGAGATGGACGCAGCCTGCCAGCTACTTTTACCTGATGAACTATTCGCTGTTTTGCGGATTTGTGCGCTTCGTTACACGAACCCAGCGCGTGACGTGGGACCGTGCGACCTCCGCGCGGGGTTCGGCGCAGGTACCCGCAAAGACAACAGTGTCACCCTCCACTGCGGAGTGACCCATACGGTCGGTGCTTGGCCGTGGCATTCAGGAAGAGCAGAGTACTCAACATCCGCCGTCGGCGCAATCGTCCTCGCGCGTTCCAGCAGCCCCGCGCCGAGTGCCCGGAGCCGGAGGTTTTTGCAGTCCGAAATACGTGGTGGCCGTCATCCGGTTGAGCAGCCCGAGGCGGGAGCGAAACGCGGCCGCCCGCATTCGCGAGATCGTACTGCAACTGCGCGCGGCACACGATGCGATGGAGGCGGAGGCGCGGCGAATACCGGCATGTTTGTTACGTGCCATACGTTACGGAATCTGCGCGGGCTAAGTGAGGAAGTATCCGCCGTGCTCGGCGGCCGCATCCTGAAGCTCTCTATCTTTTTCCGGTGACAGGTGTTCGCTCTCGTAGTCCGCGGAGGTGAAATGCGGCGCCGTCGACATCTGCTCACGTCGCCGTGCGTCGAGTTCAGCGACTAAGCCGATCTGCCTCGCGGGAATTCCGGCGACGATGGTACCGGGAAGAACATCCTGCGTTACTACCGCGCCCGCGGCCACGATGCTTCCCGCACCTACGGTAATTCCCGGCATGAGAACCGACTCCACCCCGACGAACGCTCCCGCTCCTACAGTCACCGGAGCTACCCACGTGCCACCGATGCGGCTGCGGGACGACGCATCGTGACACAATATCCTCACTCCCGGAGCTATTATCGCGCCGTCGCGGATCGTTATGTGACGCCCGTGACACCAATCGAACCGCGCGGAATCGCCGATATGCACTCCGGAGCCTATTCTGATGCCGGGAGGAAGCATGACGCGGCCGGAGAGCCTGGCAGCCAGTCTTTGCAGCTTTCCAAATAGTCCCAACCGGCGCCCTCCTCAGAGTTTGACAAGCTGATGGCAGATAAATTGGGGCTGTGCAAGGAAGGAGGAGGCGATGCGCTCTTGCTCCAGCACTAGGCCGAGCGCTTTGTAGTAGGAACGAAGGCGTCCGATGCCCTGGCACAGCGTATCGCCGTAGAAGCCCGGAAGCCTGCGGCCCGTGGTCCAGTAGTAGACCGAATTTGCCAGCATACGCGCGCCGTAGGCATGCGCCCGTAAGTCCACGCCGCGCACCAGGTAGTCGAGGCCGTATCCGACACCGTGGTACGTGGCATAGACCTGCCCGCCCGGCTTCAGGACTCTGGCCCACTCCGCGATTGCCCGCCGCTCATCGGTATAGGGCACCACGACGCTGCAGACGATGCGGTCGAACGAGGCCTCGACGAACGGCAGACTCTCGGCCTTTCCCTCACGGACATCCAGGCCACGCTCGCGGCAGGCTTCGATCAGTGCGAGATCGATCTCCGTGCCGATGACGCTGCATCCCAGCCCTGCCAGGTCGACGATAAGCTCTCCCGAGCCACAGCCCACGTCCAGCGTCAATTCACCGCCACGTACGCCGCCGGTAAGGAATCGCCTGCACTGGACATA
>JAYTEU010000031.1:0-4217 GCA_043734985.1 Chthonomonadaceae bacterium | reverse complement strand
GGATCGGTCAAGTTCATCATCAGGCACGATCCGGGGAAGCGGTTTCGATTCGTCTCCCTGCAGTCGGACCGGGGCCGCGAGATCGTCGAGCAGCATGGGCGCGATCCCGGCGACGTCGATACGATCCTGCTGCTCCAGAACGATAGGTTTTATGACCGATCCTCCGCGGCGCTGCGAGTTGCCCGGGGACTGACGTTCCCCTGGCCGCTTCTCTCGGCGTTCCTGCTGATACCGACTCCCCTTCGGGATCTTGTCTACCGGTGGATAGCCGCCAACCGCTATCGCTGGTTCGGCAAGACGGAAGCGTGCATGATGCCCACCGCCGACATCCGTTCGCGCTTCCTGACCGACTAGCCGTCCGACCGATCGACGCCTTCATATTTCCGATTGCCGACTGCCTACTGCCTACTGCCTAATCCCGCCTTGCCGCACCGAAAGGACGAACCCATGACGAATCGTGTAAAAGAGATACTGAGTTGGTATGGCAGCGACAATCCGGGGACACTCACAAGCCTGGCCCGGCTTATGAACCATGGCAGGCTGGCCGGAACAGGACGACTGGTCATTCTTCCGGTGGACCAGGGGTTCGAACATGGGCCGGTGCGCTCGTTCGGGCCGAACCCGCCTGCGTACGATCCGCGCTACCATTTCGAGCTGGCGATCGAATCCGGCTGCAACGCCTACGCCGCGCCGCTTGGATTTCTGGAGGCGGGAGCGAGGGAGTTCGCAGGCGACATACCGCTGATCCTCAAAGTCAACGACCACGATGTGACGATGAACGAGCGCGATCCCCACCAGGCCATTACCGGGAGCGTTCAGGATGCGCTGCGGCTCGGCTGCTGCGCCATCGGGTTTACGATCTACCCCGGCTCCGTGCATCGGCTAGAGATGTACGAAGAGATCCGCGCGCTCTCCGCGGAGGCCAAGGCCAGCGGGCTGGCAGTCGTGATCTGGTCCTACCCACGCGGCTCCGAGATCAGCAAAGAGGGCGAGACCGGCATCGACGTATGCGGATACGCCGCTCAGATCGCCGCGCAGCTTGGAGCGCACATCATCAAAGTGAAAATGCCGTCGGCGCACATCGAGCAGCCGGAAGCGAAAAAAGTCTTCGACGCGCAGAAGATCCCCATCGACACCGCGAAGGATCGGATCGCCAACGTCGTGCAGTGCTCGTTCAACGGCAGGCGCATCGTGATCTTCAGCGGCGGCGCCTTTGAGTCGGAGGAGAAGCTGATCGAAGAGATCACCGCGATACGGGATGGCGGAGGCTTCGGCAGCATCATCGGCCGCAACAGCTTCCAGCGGCCCAAGGCGGATGCGCTGCGCCTGCTGGGCCGAATCATGGACATATACGCATCCTAATTCCGTTTTGCCGAATTCGAGAAGGAGGGCAAGAGTCTATTGGCAGCCAAAGCAGCGACGGAGCAGGTTCCGGCCGCGATGCAGCCGCTCTACACGGCGATTGTATCGCTGACCGATGCGTTTTGCCGCGATGCTCTAAATGAAGAGTACGCGGAGATGTGCCGAAAGGTGGCTGCGACGCTCGCGAGAAAGCGACCCACGCCACTTGTAAGCGGAAAAGTGCAAACGTGGGCCTGTGGGATCGTGTACGCGGTCGGGCAGGTCAACTTCGTTTTTGACAAATCCCAGGCTGTACGCACAACGGCGGATGAGCTGAGCGAGGCATTTGGAATCGCGAAGAGCACGGCGGCCAACAAGGGCAAGAGTATCCGCACTTTGTTGAAGATGACCGTATTCGACCATAAATGGACGCTTCCAAGCAAACTCGACAAGAGTGGCCTAGTGTGGATGTTAACGGTGGACGGACTAATCGTGGATGTGCGTTACTGCCCGCGCGAAATCCAGGAAGCGGCGTTTCTCAAGGGGTACATCCCCTACATTCCGGCGGATCGTGTAGAGTTGGATTCGTGAGTGAAGACAGGGTACGAAGAATGGAAATGTGCATGCGGCGGTACACCGGGAGGCGCGGCCGGATCGGCTTACAAATCGCGGTCTTGACCTGCCTTATCGCCGGTTGCATGCTGCGCGCCGAGGGTGCGGCCAGAGCGGATACGCGGATCGTCCTGCGGCCGGATATGGTTGTCAACGAGTCCGCAATCGGCGACGCCGGCAGGCTCGTCGATGAGCAGGGGGCCGTCGGCGATCCGGCTGCGGGCAAGGGTGTTCGCCCGGAGCGCCCCTACTTTCCCGGCTGGACGGCGTGGCAATATCCGATACAGGTCTTTCTCGATCTTGGCGCGGACTACGATGTAACGCGCGTGATGCTTTACAACGACACGGGCGAGCACAAACTGATTCTCTCGACGGGACGTCCCTTTGCCTGGAAGGAGATGCCGGTCACGCTGGGCGGCTATCGGGAGTGGCGCGGCTTCGACCTGAACACTGCCACGCGATTCCTGCGCGTTACGCTCCTGAGTCCGACCAGCCTTTCCGAACTCGTGCTTTACGGGGTGAAACGCGCCGAATCGCCTGCAAAGCCTTCCGTGCCGCGCCGGCCACCTGTTCAGCCGCCCATGGATCAGTTTATCGGTGTCAATGCCTTCATCGACGATCCGCTGGAGAAGCTGGCGCGGCCCGTGGGATTCGTGCGCGAATACCATAGCTGGCAATGGGACACGGAGGCGCCGGACCATCAGGTCCGCGTTCAGCCCAGTGGCGCTGCAGGTGGAAACGCCTGGTTCTTCGACGATTACTACTCCCGGTTGCTCGGGTACGGTATCACCGTTTCGCCCGCCATACAGCAGTCTTCACCGGTCTATTTTCCCGGCCCCGATCTCGAAGCGAAGCCGATCGCCGCGGGCGCCGACAGTGAGGCGCCGGCATCCTACGCCGTTCAAGCCGCGCATATGTTCCAGTATGCGGCCCGGTACGGCTCCGCGACCGTGCCGGACGATTTGCTCCACCTCGGGCCCGGGCAGCCTCGAAAAAGCGGATTGAAGTCGCTTAGATCGGCCTGTATCGTCTGGTGCGCGACCACCGAGGGCCGCAAAGTCGCCGGGATATCCGTGCCGACCCCGGGCGCCACGGTTACCCGCATCGATTTCGCCAACGATAAGATCGAGGGGCAGGCAACGACCCTGCGGGCCGATCACGGCAAAGTTACACTGGAGGCGACCGAGAAGCCCGTCATACTGCTGTTCAAAGCAAAATAACGCCTCGTATGTGCCACCGTCTACAAGGTTGGAATGAAATTTCCGATCTTGTGGACGGCTCACTCCTTCGGTTTCTCCTCCGCCGTGCCGGCGCGCTTCACCAGTTCGTAGCAGGCGGTTTCGCCGGGGCGGACGGTCGTGGTGAACTCGCTGACTCCCCGCGCGATGACCTTGTTTGACCACGCGTCCGTGACATCGTAGCGGCCGGGAAGCGAGAGCTGGATCTGGCCGCCTCGGGGGGCCGTCACCGCTACCGAGCGAGCGTCGGCCTGGATTGTGGCCGCGTCCCCCGCATCGCTGTAGAGGTGCGCGCCTGCCGCCCGAAGCAGATTGCGCAGCAGGCCCGCGGACACATGGGACGTCCCGAACACCACGCTGGTCCACTCCTCGGCCCGCCGCGCCGCAAAGACCGTCTTGTTATCCGAATTTGCGCCCAGCCGCACGATCGATTTGTCCGCGATCGTCACGGTGGGGCTGATGGCGCGGTCGACGCCGAAGTGGGTTCCGGGATGGTAGCCCCAGGTAAGCGGATCGTTCCCCTCGGCGATGCGAACGCGCAGGCTGGTCCCGTTCGCCTCTGCCCGCACCTTCTGGCCGCATAGCCGCCGGCCGAACTCCGACCCCACACCCTCCTCGCCGATAAGCCCCGCGCCCCAGAGCCAGACCGCCGTGGTTCCGCTCCGCTTGACCCTGGCATCCACGCGCCGCCGCTCCGCCTCCGAGAGGTAGAACGTGTTCAGGAAGAGCACCACCTTGTAGTCCGGGAATTTCGGATGAAAGAGATCGGAGAGCAGGTAGAGGTCGAATGGCGTGCCGATCCGCGCCAGCTCTTCGATCTGCGCTGTCAATAGAGCCGCATTCAGGGGTGAGGACTGCGCGGCAGGCTCCGCGATATAGTGCCGGTTCGCCATATCCATGACGACCGCGATGGGGCTAGCGCGCCGCCGCACCTTGCCGGACAGTGGAAGCGCGCGCTCCATGGCGTCGTGCGTGGCGCGCAGCATCCGCGGAGCCGTTCCGGCCGGAAGGATAACGCCGACCTGA
>JAYTEU010000030.1:0-3643 GCA_043734985.1 Chthonomonadaceae bacterium | reverse complement strand
GCAATCAGGACCGCGCCAACGAACCAGATCATCGGCAGAAATGTCTTCAGACCCTCTTTCCCCACGTTCGAGGCGACCACGCAAAAGACGGCGAACGGTATCAGCTCCAGCACCCAATGCAGAACAACCATGATCAATCGGAATCCGGCGTCGAGAAAGGCTTCGATCAGTTGTATCACGCTGTGCTCTGATTCGATATGGGCGACCTGCTCCCGCACTTTTCGCAGCCCGGCGCCGATCGCTAGAGCGATGATGATGACACCCATGACATCGTTTTCGGCGAGCGGCTTGAGCACGCTGCCGGGCAGTTTGCCCAGCAGGTCCTTGACTGGATCGAACGGTATCTGAGACGGCTTATGCGCCAGGCTCGCATCGATGTGAGTGTGCGTGCCTGGCTGAATCGTGTTGGCGATAAGCAGTCCTATGAGAATAGCGACCGTGGTGTTCATGAACAACTGTGTCAGAAGCTGCGCGCCGGTTCGGCCGCTGATCTTCGCCTTCACCAGCGCGCGTATTACGGCGACAAAGATGAGCGGAGTGGCCAGCGCCCCGAGCAGGCGAAGAACTACGGAGCTGAACGGCGCGAGATTCACAGCCCAGTGGCCCAGCTTCAAACCGGCGAGGACGCCAATAAAAAGCGCGGCAACGATCCGAAGATAGAGCGGTGTCCGCTGGTACCAGGCGAACGGACCCGTAGGAACTGCTTCCGGTGGCGGTGAATCGTGAAGGTCGTGCATTCAAAGCTCCTCAAGGATTCGAAAGATCGTAGTGAACGAGCAAATCAGGCGCTGGCGGAAGGCAGCGCTTCGGTGCGTGTAGATTCTGCACGGAAGTGTGTTAGCGAACGAGGGATTGAATTCCTTCTAGATCGGGCGTGGGCCAGGGTCATTCAGGTCTACAATCGTCGAGATTGGCGCGGGATTGTCCGAGCGACCCCGGCCTGCCCTCGGCTACCTGTCCTCCCCGGCACGTAACCGGGACTACGCGGCTACCTGTCGGGACGTGTCGGGGACCCTTTCGGGGAAATCCCGGTCTAAGTTTACAAAATCCGCCTGCGCGGGTTCGGTATTGAGTCCGCGAAGGCGGACTTCGTAAACTTAGACCGGTACTATAGTGCCGCGTCCGGAGAAATAAATTATCCTGTGCGTATGCGAGTACAACCGACCGCTCTAATCTACCGCGAAATGCAGTGCCATTCGAGACCGCTGGGGAGCAATCCGGCGGCGTATTCGAGGTGAATTACACGCCGACGGCTTGGATCGTCTGCGACGGAGGAGCTGTGAAGGAGAAGCGGGCGCATAATGAGGATCTCGCCCGAAGCAGCAGTCATATCTCTTGGCGTGGAGCGCTGCCGCAGGTCGTCAATCTGTGGCGGGGACAGTCGGCCATATCGGTGAGAGCCCTGCAATACCCTGAGCGGCCCGTTGGCCGCGCCGCAGGGGTCGAGGTGAAGCCGCAGTGTGACCATGGATTCGAGAATGGAAGCAGGCGGCTGGACATGAAAGACACCCTCTTTCACCGTCCAGGCGCTGAAGCCTTCGACCTCTTTCCGTTCGCGCACCGCGATCGCAAGGTCCTGATGCCAGGGGACGCTCCAGTTTGCTGACGCATTCTTATCGAACAGTAGACCTCGCACGGGAAAGCAGTTAGGACCAAGCACCTGCATTACGAATTCGAGCGCAGCGGCCGATCGAGCGAATTCAGCCACGGCAGGAACAGCCTCTAACAGATTGCGAATAGCGTACACAGCCCCATGCCGCTGCCGCCCTGCGATATCCGCCGCTTCCAACGCAGCGGTCAGCGCGTCGAGTATATCTTTATCGACAGGCGGAAGGAGAGCGCAGCCATCTTCGGTAATAGCTTCCGGCAAACCTGCGCCGGCGGAAAACGGACTTATCAGATCGGGTGTCGCGTTCATCCGTTGATTAAATCGCCGCGCCCCTATTGCCTCGTGCATGCTCGGCCAGTTTTGCTCCGTGTTCGGTCTCCCAGCATCGCTTTGCGGTCGGAAATATCTTGCCGGGGTTGCAAAGTCCGTTCTTGTTGAACACCGATTTGATCCGTTCCATCAGCGCAAGGTCGGCTTCCGAGAACATCCAGGCCATCGCCTCCGCCTTCTCTATGCCAATTCCATGTTCGCCTGTGACAGAGCCTCCGACATCTACGCAAAGCTGCAGGATCTCTTCGCCGGCGTGCATCACGTTCTTCACCTGCTCGGGGTCGCGCTCGTCGAACATTAGGTTAGGATGAAGGTTGCCGTCTCCCGCATGAAAGACATTGCCAACCTCCAGACCGTGCCGCTTTGCGATGGCGCGAACCTCTCGCAGAACTTCGGGCAGCCGCGTCCGAGGGATAACACCGTCGTGGGTTACCATAGCCTTTCCAAGCCTCCCCAGCGCGCCGAATGCCTGCTTCCGCGCTTTCCACAGTAAGGCGCGCTCCAGGTCGGTTTTGGCTTCACGGACTTCGCGAGCCCCGTTGTGCAGGGCAAAATCCTTGGCGCGCTTCGTTTCGTCGTCGAGACCCACTTCAAGCCCGTCCACTTCGATTATCAGGACGGCTTCAGCATCCAGCGGGAAGCCGAGATGAAACGCATCTTCGCAGGCCTTGATGATAAACGTATCGATGAGTTCCAGGGCAGCGGGAAGCACTCCGGCCGCGATGATATCGGAGACCGTCTGGGTCGCCTGATCGACAGACTCGAATACCGCCAACAGAGTGCGTATCGACTGGGGCAGCGGAGTAAGCCGGATGGTCACTTCGGTGACTATTCCCATCGTGCCTTCCGAGCCCACGATTATCCCGACAATGTCGTAGCCGGGGGCATCTTCGACCTTGCCTCCAAGCGTAACGATCTCGCCATCAGGCAGGACCATCGTAACGCCGGTTACATGGTTCGTGGTGACACCATATTTCAGTGTATGCGGGCCGCCGGAGTTCTCCGCCACGTTCCCGCCGACCGTGCAGGCGCCCTGGCTGGAAGGGTCCGGCGCATAATGGAGGCCTTCCGCCTTGACCGCCTTGGTGAGATACACGTTGACGCATCCGGCCTGCGCCACCATGCGCCGGTTCGGTACATCGGCTTCCAGGATCTTGTTCAAGCGCGTAGTTGCGATTACCACCCCGCCGGCAATGGCGGTCGCTCCGCCGGAAAGTCCGGTGCCCGCGCCGCGCGGCGTGAACGGGATCGACAGCCGGTTGCACAGCTTTACGATCAGGCTCACCTGTTCGGTGTCTTGCGGGAGCACGACCGCGTCGGGATAGCGCTTCTCCGGCGCATATGCGTCACAGTCGTAAGCGCGCAGCTCCGCGCCGCCGGTCAGGACCGCTTCCCGCCCGACGATCTTCACCAACTCGCGCTCAAGTTCGTCGGCCATGGGTGTCTTTGGGGGCCTGTTCATAATATCTCCGTGGCGCAAGGGTTACCGAGATGCCGGACCGGCAGCCTTTTGCTTCGCAGCAGCATCAAGTCGAACAATATTCGAAACGCGGATATGGCCGCTTTTGCCGGTTCGATAGACGACTGTCACCAGATCGCCCGGCTGAACGCCTTTGATTGTGGATAGCGCCTGTTGGTCATAGGCTATGGTTTGACCGTCCAATCGAAGCTTCAATACGGCGTGCAATACAGTCTCATGGGAGG
>JAYTEU010000029.1:0-2837 GCA_043734985.1 Chthonomonadaceae bacterium | reverse complement strand
CTCAACAATCCAGCCCGGCAACACAACGCCACGCTCAAATTAAAACGTGGCGTTTCCTCCATTACCAGCTTTTGCGGATGGCATACAATCCGTCGCCGGTTAGGGGTAGGGAACAGAACTTACCTATCATGGCTTCCCGATAAATAGATTCACTTAACCTTGAGCAATCGGGGTGACAAGACTTGAACTTGCGACAACTCGCCCCCCAGACGAGCACTCTACCACTGAGCTACACCCCGCAAATGACCGCATGCCGGGAACCCGGCTGCCAGTTATTATACCCTGACACTCCGCCGATCCGCAAGGCCGATTCCGATACGGGCGGTGACTCGTAATCCCGGTGGCTATCTCCGATACCGTCGATGAACTTCCCCGCACTTAGATACTCAACGATCGCAACGGTTAACCCCCGACTGCCGATTGCCGATTGCCGACTGCCCAACCTGCCCGCCATTGACGCTGCAACCCGTTCGCGCTATAATGTGGCAGCGATAAGGGCGGTATTCAGGAGCGGCATGATCCAACGGAATGGACAACACGAGCGTGAGGAGACGGAGGAAAGCGGGTCGCCTCTGGGCGTGATCGTGCGAGGTTCTCTCTCCGAAGGCCTCCACATGCGCCTGAACGAAGGCACTAGTGTCGAGGATGTTCGCGTCGGTAAGTTCGTCGTCATTCGGGGCGAGCGCACACGCTTCTTTGCGATGATCAACGATGTCGAGCTCGCTTCGATCCATCCGGGGTTTCTGAACGATCCACCGCGACGTGGGCTGGCGTATGAAGTCCTCAAAGGCACGGCCACCTACGGCACGGTCAAAGTTCGCCCCATGCTCATGGTCCCAAACGATGCGGCTGCAGGCGACGATAAGAGCCTTTTGCCGGTCAAGACGATCCCCGTTCACTTCAGCGAGGTTTCGGATGCCACCCGCGAGGACGTGAGCCTCGTATTCGGGGATGAGCGGCGCGATCCGGCCTACTTCCACGTCGGCGCACCCCTGGATATGGACACTCCGGTCTGCCTTAACCTGGACCGCTGGATCGAGCGCTCGAACGCCATTTTTGGAAAGTCGGGGACAGGCAAGACATTCCTGACCCGTCTCTGCCTGTGCGGCGCCATCAAGGCCGAGAAGGCCGTTCATCTCGTCTTCGATATGCACAACGAATACGGCGAAAAGGGAACGTATGAGGGGCAGGGGCAGCGCACCGTCTACGGACTGCGCAACCATTTTCAGTCGCGCGTCCAGATATTCACCTTGGACCCGAAATCCTCGCAGCGCCGCGGCGTCCGGTACGATCATCAGGTGCGTATCCCCTACAGCCAGTTGACGGTCGAGGACATCCTGCTTCTTCAGCGCGAACTGAACCTTTCACCCACGGCGGTCGAGACGTGCTATCTCCTGGAGCGCAAACTTGGCGAAACAAAGTGGCTTGCCGCTTTTCTCAAGTGGGAAGGGGAGGAGATTCGCCAGTTCGTCGAAGAGCACAACGCGCATCCCGCCGCACTGAGCGCGCTGCAAAGAAAACTGCTTTCCCTAACGCATCAATGCTCGGACTTCCTGGTGGAAGACCTTGGCGACAGCGATGACGCCATAACGCGAATCCTGCATACCCTGCAGGCGGGGCGGAATATCGTACTGGAGTTTGGCCAGCACAATCGGCCGATACAGTATATGCTTGTGGCGAATATCCTCACCCGCAGGCTGCACGATAAGTATGTCGATCTTAAAGAGCGGGCGATGGGTAACACTGCCGCGGAGCCTAAGCCACTGGTGATCGTTATCGAGGAGGCTCACAAGTTCCTCTCTCCACAACTCGCCGGCCAGACGATATTCGGCACGATCGCTCGCGAACTTCGTAAGTACAATGTCACACTGCTGATTGTCGACCAACGGCCGAGCGGCATCGACGATGAGGTTCTATCGCAAGTCGGTACGAAGATCTGCTGCCTGCTGGACGACGAGAAGGACATCGACGCCGTTCTTACGGGCGTCAGCGGCGCGACCACCCTCCGCAGCGTGCTTGCCAGCCTGGATACCCGACAGCAGGCCCTCATCTTTGGCCATGCCGTACCGATGCCGGTAGTCGTGAAGACTCGGAATTATGACGAGGCGTTTTACATCGCCATGCGTCCGCTCGCGACGGTAGATTGCTCTGAACCGATCGACCTGGCCAAGCGAGTGGAGCGCAATATGGACCTTGACTTTGCGTGATTACCGAAGCCCTGAAACTGAGGAGTCTGCCCACGTGACCGTTCGCCCCTACCAGCATCCAATTGCGCATATGCTTGTCCGCCGCAGCCTAGGCGCGGCGCCGATTGCGGTCGTCTTCGTCTCGGTTATTTGCGGCCATGCTCGGGCGGATGATGTGTTTATCTCGGTAGGGAGCCGCGTGGTCCAGACCGCACCAATTGCACCCGCGGCAGACCCCGATCCGTCGGCAGTGGCAGTAGCGCAGGCCGATGCGGCACGCCAGCCACGTCCGCTCGGACCCCTCCGAATTGAGAAATTCCGCCGTCTCACCTGGAACCCGGAAACGAATGCGATGCACTCGGACGGCCCGGTGACCGTAACGTACAAGGATCCGAGCACTTCAGTCGAGACAGCGCTAACGGCGACTGACCTTGATTACAACGCCGAAACAGACCGGGTGCGTGCGCCGGGCATTTCAACGGTAACACGCCCGGACGGCCGGTTCCAGGGCTACAATATCGACTTTGACCTACGCACGAACAGCGGCCGGGTCGAAAACGCAACCGTGGTATCTGACTATTTTCGAATGAGCGGCAGAGCGATCGACAGAATGGCCGACGGATCGTACCACTTATCGAACGGCGATTTCAC
>JAYTEU010000028.1:0-2417 GCA_043734985.1 Chthonomonadaceae bacterium | reverse complement strand
GACCTGCACGTCTACTGCGAGAAGCCGCTGGCTATCAGCGTGGAAGAGGCCCGCGTGGTGCGCGCGAACTGGGCGAAGAAGAAGAGCAAGCTGGCCACGCAGGTGGGGATGCAGCGCCACGCGATCCCCAACTTCAACCGGGTGCGCGAGCTGATCCGTGACGGCGCGATCGGAAACGTCGAGGAGGCGCACGCCTGGGGGAACCGACAGATCCGGCGTCCGGGCTATCCGGCCGCCGAGGGCAGCCCGCCGTCCGACTTCCACTGGAACCTGTGGCTCGGGCCGTCGCCGGAGCACCCGTACAGCCCCAGCTACTTCGCGGGCGGGCCGGGCATGAACTGCCTCTCCTGGAACATGTACTGGGACTTCGGTGCTGGGCAGATCGGAGATATGGGCAGCCACACGATGGACCTGCTCTGGAACGCGATCGACGCGCGCCTGCCCACCTCCGCCGAGTCGAAGGGCGAGAAGTTCAATACGGATGTGACGCCGGTCGAATGTACGTCGCGCTTCGAGCACCCCGCCAACGACTGGCGCGGACCGGTCAAGGTGAGCTGGTACCAGGGCGGCGCGATGCCCGGCTCGCCGAAGCCGTTCATCGACCTGAAGGCGATAGACCACGGCGTCATGTTCGAGGGAACGCAGGGCACTCTGATCGCCGACTTCGGATCGCGCATGCTGATCCCGTTCGGCGACAAGTCGGACCTGACCTACTATAAGCAGCGTCCCAAGGAGGCGATGCTGCCGAACCTGGGCGAGTTCCAAAAGCAGTGGCTCGACGCCTGCAGGAACCCGAGCATGACGACGGCCTGCAACTTCGAGTACAGCGCCAATATGATCGAGCAGATGCTGCTTGGGCTAGTGGCCTATCGGGTTGGCAAGAAGATCGAGTACGATAGCGTGGCCGGCCATGTCACCAACTCCCCGGAGGCCAACGCGCTCCTGAAGCGCACCTACCGCCCCGGCTGGACCCTGAACGGCTGAGAAAGCCGCGATTCCAGTACAGCGTCGAACGTCTGTTTCATGCTTACCAGCGGAAATAGCGGTAGGGGTTGTCTCCCAGTTCGAGGTCGGTGCGGTAGTCCGGGTGGTAGAAGCCGGGGCCGGGCGCAGCGGTCGGCGACGGCTGGAAGATCCGCGCGTCCTGCTGAAAGCTTGCGCCGAGATTGGAAAGCAGTTGGCAGACCGTGCGGGTCTGACGCCAGCGTGTAAGCCGCAGATAGGTGTTCGTATCGGCGTTGAGCCGGTCCGGCGCGATCTGGCAGAAGAGCGCGACGCCCGGCCCCAGCTTTATGCGACCGAGAAGTCCATCCGCGCCTATCGTGGCCACGCCGGGGATACCGACAGCGGGAAGGTCCGGTATCGACTGGATCACGGGCACGTCGATATCGGCTCGCCAATGCAGGTCGGAGACGCTCAGGCCGCGGCACTCCGGCCAGGTGGGCACATCGAGCGATCCGTGCCGCCGCAGGATCGCCTGCTTCGGCGCGAAGCCCGGCGCGCCCTCGCCTCGCCTCAGGAAGAAGGCTCGACCGCCGCGGCTCAGATACGCCGCTAGATCGGCGGGCTGTATGGCGGCGTCTTCACCGACGATCAAGAGCTGCGGCGCATCGGCTCCGGCGAGCAGGGCGACCTCTGGGCGGTTGGTCCCGGCGTCGCGGAAAATGACGCCCAGTCCGCTCAGAAATTGCGCCCCCTGCTTTCCGCCGACGTAAACGACTCGCTCCGCCTTGGGAGTGAGCGGGCTGTGCAGCGCGATATCCAGGAGGCGGACGAATACTCGCTCGGCGGCGGCATCCGTGGCGGCGTGGTCCTCAAGGTCCAGCGAACACCAGGTCAGGCGCCCCTTTCCATAATCCATCTCCATCAGCGGCGAATAGGCCAGATCGAACTCATCTTCGAGCATCGGCGTCCAGGAGCTCATGTGCGGCTTCTCGATCGAGACGCTGCTGACTACCCCCCGGTTTCCCCAGTGCCAGCCGGTTTCAGGCGCGTTGCCGGTGTAAGTCGGCTTGCTCGGAAGAACGTTACTCAGCCCGCGCCAATCGCGTAGGTCCAGCGAATCAAGGCCACGCATCAGCGTAAGCGCCTCCGAAACGGGAAACACCCTGCGCGATTGGTACGCCGCCGTCCGCATCCCGAGGGTCTTTTCGATCCACTCCGGCTTCTGCTCGAAAATCAGTACCCGACCGCCGCCGCGAACGTAGGTCTCCACGTTGGCCGGAAGCCCTCGGCCGACGCTTAGCGCGTTCTGCCCGATTAGGACCAGCGGAACGTTTTGCTCGCCCTTCCAGGCGCGGGGAACGTAGTCGACGACGGGCATAATGTCCCCCGTCTTGCCGGTCGGGTCGACCATGGGCAGGGAGGGAGGGCGATCCCGGCGCGACCGGCGCGCGAACACCCGGTAGAGAAAGCGA
>JAYTEU010000027.1:0-3787 GCA_043734985.1 Chthonomonadaceae bacterium | reverse complement strand
TAGGGCAGCCGGAGTTCCTGGCAAGTCTGGGCGACGCGTACTATTCGGCCCTGGGCGAGGAGCGCACGAACCGCCTATCACCATACGCCACGC
This sequence comes from Chthonomonadaceae bacterium, assembly GCA_043734985.1. Lineage (GTDB taxonomy): Bacteria > Armatimonadota > Chthonomonadetes > Chthonomonadales > Chthonomonadaceae > DATGJU01. The sequence goes on along the minus strand of JAYTEU010000027.1, from coordinate 3,694 downwards.
TCGATGCGCAAAACGTGGCACAGGCCTTCAGCTCCGACTGCCCGGTCGTGCCCGGCGCTCCTCTCGTTGGAATTCGCGCCGCGATCGAACGGAAAACCCTGAAGGGTCGCACCGTAGGCCCGAACGAGTGCGTGTCGGCGGAAACCGCGCTCTACGCCTACACCGCCGCGCCCGCCTATGCCTCCCGCGTGGAGCGCGACCGCGGTACGATCGAACTCGGCAAATGGGCGGATTTCACCCTATTATCGCGGAATCCATTGGAAACCCCCACCGACGAATGGGAGAGCATCCGCGTCGATGCCACAATCGTAGGCGGCGACTGCCTGTATGGAAACCTCATGTAGGGTGGGGGCTTGTCCCCCGCCGCATGGGTGTCCCCCGCCGCATGGGCTTGCTACAGCGGCAGGGGATAAGCCCTCACCCAACGGTGTCGGCGACATCGGACAGCGATAGCGTGTGATCTGAGAAGGATAGTACGAATCGGATGAGAGCCAACCTGGTATTGGAAGATGGAACGGTGTTCGAAGGCGAGTCCTTGGGCGCGCCCGGCCGCACTGTCGGGGAGGTGGTATTCAACACCGGCATGACCGGTTACCAGGAGATCCTGACCGATCCCTCTTATGCGGGACAGATGGTCGCCCTGACCTATCCCCTCATCGGCAACTACGGCATCAACCCCGAGGATTTCGAGTCGCGCAGGGTCCAAGTCGAGGGCTTGATCGTCCGCGAGGCCGCAGACAGCCCGAGCAACTGGCGGTCCGCGCAGAGCCTCGGCGCGTTTCTCAAGGAGAAGGGGATCGTCGGGATCAAGGGGATCGATACACGGGCGCTTACGCGCGCGCTTCGGGTGCGCGGCGTCATGATGGGCATCATCTCCACCGAAGACACTTCGGCCGCCGCGCTGGAAGCGCTGAAAAGCGCTCCCGACTATGCGCAGATCGACTTTGCGCGCCGGGTCACTGCCGAGGCGCCGTACCATTGGGGGCCTGATTCGGACGGTCCCGGGCCGCTCGCGGAGCCGGGCGCATCGAGCGTCGCGGCAAAATATCGGATCGCGCTGCTCGACTGCGGCGTGAAGTACAACATCATTCGAAGCCTGGCCGATCTTGGATGCGACACAACCGTCTATCCCTGCACCGCGACGGCCGACGAGCTTCTGCGCGACAACCCGGATGGGATTATGCTCTCGCCGGGGCCGGGTGACCCCGCGCAGTACGGATATATCGTCGACACCGTCCGGAGGCTCGCCGATAAAAAGCCGATCATGGGTGTCTGCCTCGGCAACCAGATACTAGGCTGCGCGTTCGGCAGCAAAACGTTCAAGCTGAAGTTCGGCCATCGCGGCAGCAACCATCCTGTAAAGGACGTGAAGACCGGTCGCGTCAGCATCACCTCCCAGAACCACGGGTACGCGATCGACCCCGACCTGCTGAAGGACGGGATGGAGGTAGGGCAAGTCAATCTGAACGACGGCACCGTGGAGGGGCTGCGCCACAGTGAACTGCCGATCTTTTCCATCCAATATCACCCGGAGGCATCTCCCGGCCCGAACGACAGCGCCTATTTCTTCCGCCAGTTCATCGACGTCCTGGAAAAGCAATAGAGATACGATAGAGGCGCGGCGCGTTTTCTGTGAAATCTGTGAAATCTGTGGAAAAAGTGCGCATTGAGTCCGTGGTTGCCCACCGCCGAACCGTGGTCGCGGCGGCTGTAATCGCGATCTTTCTCGCGGTATCGCTTCGGCTGATTGCGCCGGACTCGGACCCGTACGCGCGTCTTTCGTGGAGCAGCGGACTGCTGACGGATGAGGGCTACTACATTCACAACGCCCGCAATCTGGTTCTCTTCGGCGCGGAGCGAACCGACGACTTTAACAATATGCTCATCATGCCGACCCTGCACTACGTTCAGGTGGTGGTATTTCGGCTCTGGGGTGCGAGCATCGTTCCGGCGCGTATGATCTCGGTCGTGTGCAGCCTGATATCGGTGCTGGTACTGTTTGCGGCGGCGCGGCGTGCGTTCGGGCTGAAAGTCGCGGTCATCGCGGCGACCTTCATCGGGCTGGACCATACCAACCTACTGTACAACCGACTGGCGCTGATGGATACTCCCGGTGAGATGCTGCTGGTATTCGCGCTCTACGCCTGGGTGCGAGGCATGGCGAGAAATCGGCGCGAAACAGGCACGCGGCTCTGGCTCCTCGCGTGCGGCGGTCTGCTAGGAACTGCTTTTGTAACCAGGGGTTTAGCCGGAATTGTGATACCTGCGGTCTTCGCCGCGGCATGTATCGCGGCCCGACAGACGCGCGCGCGAGTGGGATTGCCGGTGAATGGCGGCGAGCCGGGAGGGCAGCCTCAAACGGGGTGGGATGCCATAGTCAGCGCTGCAAAGCATCCCGTAATGCCGCTGGCGGCAGGGCTGGCCCTGGTACTAACCCTCTATTTCGTGACGTGGTACGCGCCGCACAGGGCCGAGCTGACGCGGATAAACCACTACTACCTGTGGGGACAGATCATACCGGCAAGCGGGCAGCGGCTCGCCCTCAACATCGCAAACGCCTGGTTCGGAGACGAGCGCGGCGCGGCGCCATTCCTGATGCGGCACACGCCCCTCCAAACTGTGTTGGTATTCGGCTGGGCAGCCCTGCTGCTGTCTCGTTGGCGCGCGAAATCCGGAGAGAAGGCCGGATGCGCTCCGCTGGCAAACCGGTTTAGCGGTCCAACTGCCGTTCTAGCGCTCTGCTGGCTGGCTTGCGCGGCGCTATTCTTAAACGTTGCCAGCTATTCGCCCAGCCGCTACTACCTGCTGTTCTATCCGGCGCTTGCGCTAGCGGCGGCGTTTTCGCTGGTGAATATCGCGGCCGTCCTGAAGGCTGTCGCAGGTTCGCGATTGGCGGTCTTACTGCTCGGTGCGTATTGCAGCTACCATGCGGCGCTTCTGGTCTGGCATCATGCCACTGTCGCCGCCATGGCCGCGGTCGGAGCATCGGCGCTGTGCGGCGGCGCGAGCCTGCTTCTGCTAGCTGCCGCCGTCCGCGCGCGTCCCGAATGGATGGCTCGATGCCTGCGGATCGCACCTGCGGCCGCGCTGATCGGCTGGGCGGGAATAAATGCCTGCTTCACCGCCGACTGGCTGGCGCATCTGACCTACGCGCAGCGGGATGCGAGCCGATGGCTTGCGATGAACATGCCGCCAAATACGGTCATGATCGGCGACGTCGCTCCCGGCGTCTGCCTTTACAACAGGTTCAGGGCCGTTTCGGTCATCTCCGGACTTTGCAACGACAAACTACCGGTCGAACGGTTTGCGCAATGGCAGCGTGCCGTTGTCATTCTCGATGGCGCCTACAAAGAGCGCTGGTGGACGGAAAGGTATCCGGCAGTGGTTAGACCCGTAAACCGGATCGCACTGTTCCCGAGGATCACACGGTTTCCGGTCGGCGTTTACAGGGTGCGCGACGAGAGATAGGCGCCGCGGAAGCGGGCGATAGAGGATTATGCCAAAAGATACGAGTATTCATAAAGTAATGGTGATCGGCTCCGGCACGATAATAATCGGTCAGGCCGCGGAGTTCGACTATGCGGGAACCCAGGCTTGCCGCGCGCTGCGGGAAGAGGGCATCTCGGTCGTCCTGATCAACTCGAACCCGGCCACCATCATGACCGACACGGAGACCGCCGACAGGGTCTACATC